>CAJWOS010000022.1 GCA_913044235.1 uncultured Pseudomonadota bacterium | reverse complement strand
CTCTGTGATTGCGAGGACACGACGGGAGCCGTCGGGCAGTCGGTCCACCTGGATGATGATGTCGAGTGCTCTCGCCATCATTTCGCGGATGTTCTTGTCGGAGAGGTTGGGCATGCCCATCCCGATCATCGTTTCCATCCGGGCAAGTGCATCGCGAGTGCTGTTGCTGTGCACGGTTGCGAGCGAACCTTCATGACCCGTGTTCATGGCGTTGAGGGTGTCGATGGCTTCCGTGCCACGAATCTCGCCGAGGATGATCCGGTCGGGCCGCATTCGCAGCGCGTTCTTCACGAGGTCGCGTGCTGTGACCTCTCCGCGGCCTTCCAGGTTCGGAGGACGGGTCTCGAGGCGCACGACGTGAGGCTGCTGAAGCTGCAACTCAGCAGCGTCTTCAATGGTGATGATGCGCTCTCCGGGAGGAATGGAGCTCGACAGCACATTGAGCAGAGTGGTCTTGCCTGAGCCCGTTCCGCCACTGATCAGGACGTTCAGCTTCGCTTTCACTGCGCCCCGTAGAAAGTCCATCATGGGCTGCGGGCAGGAACCAAATGCCACAAGATCGTCGGCCGTGATGGGGACCGTGCCGAACCGGCGAATCGACACAATCGGACCGTCGAGTGCCAGTGGTGGAATGATCGCATTGAAGCGGGAGCCATCCGCGAGCCGCGCGTCGACCATGGGGTTGGTCTCATCGACCCGCCGCCCGACGGCTGACACAATACGGTCGATGATCTGCATGAGGTGTGCATTGCCGTTGAACCGAACATCGACCTTTTGCAGTCGACCCTTCTTTTCCACGAACACGGTCTCAGCGCCGTTGATCAAGATGTCGGAGATTTCCGGGTCGCGAAGCAGGGGCTCCAGCGGGCCGAGCCCCAGAATCTCGTCGAGAATCTCTTCCACGAGACGTTCCCGCTCGAGACGGTTCAAGGGCAGTGAGCGCATTTCCACGGCATCGGTGAGGGACTTGCGAAGCCGTACCGAAAGCTCCGCGCGGGGCATCCGGCTCACCTGCTCGAAGTCCAGCGAGTCGATGAGTTCCTTGTGAAGTTGACGCTTGATGCGGTCGAACTCGGCAGAGTCGGCAGTCGTGGAGCTCCGGTATCGCTGCTGGGCCCCGCGGACGCGGTCGATGAGCTTGGAAGCCATGGGATGTCTCCGTGGATGCGGCTCGAGCGCGCAGGATCTCAGCTACTGAACAGTCGGCCCCAGAAGGACTGGCCGCTGATCGATTCCACCGTCTCGGCCCCTTCTGTGAGAATGTCGATGATCGAACCGATGTCTTTGAGTGCGGGGGAGCGGGGGGCGGCATCGCGAAGCAACTGACCCCGTCGAATGGCTTCAGCGAGGCCATCGTCATCGCGCGCGATGGTCGCCGCCACGCGGGTCTGAAGGTTCTTTTCGATGTCGTCGATGCGAAGCTCGTTGGCGCGGCCCCACTTGTTGATCACGAGACGAATCGAGCTGCGCTCGATGCCGAGGCGGTCCATGAGCTGGAGTCGACGCCAGGCATTGCGAACCGACACGACATCGGGCGTGGTCACGAGGATGACCCGGTCGGCCACACTCGTGGTGGTGAGGGTGGACAGGTCTATGCGGCCGCCGCAGTCTGCAATCACGTACTGGTAGGCCTCGGCCGCGGTGGACAGGATTCGCATCACGTCTTCACCGTGAACTTCCTCGTGATTGACGAGGTCGGTGGGCTGGGCGAGGACATGGACCTTGCTCGGATGGACGGTGACGGAGCCGGCGAGCATGCGCTCATCGAGGCGGTCGAGGTCGCGGAGCACATCGTGGATGCTGCTGGTGGGCTCAAGATCGAGAAATGACGCGATGTCGCCCATGGAAAAGTCGAGATCGAGGACTGCCACCCGCTCGATGGTGGACAGCTCCGCCGCCATGTTGATGGTGAGTGACGAAACGCCGCATCCACCTTTGCTGCCCACAACCGCGATTAGCTCTCCAAGCTCGCCTTCCTCTTCTTCCGCGAAGGCGGACTCGTGCACTGCTCGTCGGAGCAGGTCGGAATCCTCGGGCAGGACCACATATTCGCGGTAGCCGGCCCGCATCGCCGCCCGAATGCGCTCGGGATCGGTGCGGGACGAAATCGCCACCATGTGCAGGCTTGTCGACTCCGACTGCAGATACTGTCCCAGGCGAACCGCTTCGTCAAAGTCGATGTCGAAGCCCATCACCACCACGTTCGGACGGGTCTTCTGGACCACCTGTGCGGCATCCTGGTACGGCGTGGCCGAGGTGGGCAACACCGCTTCTGTACCCAGACATTCTCGGATGAGACCCATTCCGATGGCATCCACCCCCACCACGACGACGGAGGCGGCCCCGCGTGCAACACGTCGGCTCTTCATCAGGAAGTTCCCTTGGAGTTGAGGTGAGGAGAGAGGAAGGGTGAGGTCATACGACTGCTCGGGTCAGCGTGCGAGCCCGACGGGGCCCGTGGGTTCAGCGGTGCGGGACATGGCTCGGTGGTCACCGCCCCACAGGAATAAGCGCCAGTCGTTCGGGTTGTAGTCTTCGGTGGTGCCCGGAGGCGCCGGGACCTCGGTCGCGGCCAGGGGGCGCACGAGACGGGGAGTGACGAAGATCATCAGCTCGGTCTCGTTTTTGCGATGCTGGACGTATCGGAACGGTGCACCCAGGATGGGAATGTCGCCCAGGATGGGCACCTTGGCGTAGGTGGCCCGCACTGAGTCGCTGAGCATGCCGGCCATGGCGAAGGTCATGCCGCTCTCCACCCGAAGGTGGGACTGGGTCTTGCGGGAGACGAAGCCGGGAACCTCGATCCCGGTGACTCGAATCCCTGTGGCCGAGTCGACGTCGGAGACTTCGATGTAGACGCGCATGTCGATCACGTCGGCGCCGAGGACTGTGGGCACGAAGACGAGACGGACGCCATACTCCTTGAACTCAAGGGAGATCCGGTTGCCGAACTGTGCCACGGGAATCGGGATCTCGCCGCCGGCCAGGAACTCTGCCTGCTGGCCGGAGAGCGCCACGAGCGTGGGCTTGGCCAGGGTCTTCGAGATGTTGTTCGACTCGAGCACGCTCAGGATGACGTCGAGGTTGTTGACCACGGGAACCGTGCCAATCATGTTGAAGGTGCCGGAGCCGGCGGCCTGGGTGATGCCCTGGTTGACCGACTCGTTTACGCCTGTGATGAAGCTGCTGCTGGAAACGTTGGGTCCGTTCATCGCAACCACGTAGTCCCGGGAATCACCCCACATGGCGTTGATGCCGAGCTCGCGCAGTGCGGTGCGATTGATCTCCGCGAAGACCACTTCGAGCTGGATCTGGTTGTCGCCGGTCACGGTCATCAGGTTGACGAAGTTCTCGTCATACACCTTCGCCATATCGGCGAGCTGTTCGAGCGTGTGGATGCTGTCGACCGGTCCCTCGATGACGAGGCGGTCCTCAAGTGGGTAGACGGCCGGAGGCGGGCCATCGACAAGGGAGTCCACGCGGCGGATGAGGCCGGAGAGGTCCTGATGTACGGTGATGTCGTACTGGACGGGATTCCCCATGTCGTTCATGTACCAGATCCAGAGGTCGGTACTCCCCACCGACTGCCCGAGGATCGAGACCTGTCCCTGCTCGAGAAGCTTCAATGAAGCCACCGAGGGATCGCTCGTGAGCACGCGCCCAATGGGACGGTCCCCCTGGAAGATCGCGCTGTGGCCGACCTCTACGTCGAGCCAGCGGTCGTCGTCTGCAGATGCGTTCGTGGGCAGGAAGGCACTCACCGCTGCGGCGGCAAGCACGACCATCCACAGCCGCCTGGCAGATGCCAGCGTGCGGCGGACAGATTGCAGTCCCTGGCGAACCTGAGACATTGGACTCATCGTTGCTCCCGATATTTCTTCTGGTGCGAGGGTTCAGCGGCGCCGGCGGCCGCTGCCGGATTCTGCGCCTACGATGGTCTGCCCATTTGCATCGAAGCCGACGGTCGTGCTCTGTGTGCCTTGGATGACCTCGGCGCGTTGTCCCCGAGGCTTGGCGGGAGCGGCACGCGGGGCAGCACGCTTCTGCTTCACGCCCAAGAGTGCGTTTGTATCGAGCACACTTCCAGCGTCGTCGGCCACATAGTCGTCGACGTCGCTTCGCAGAACGAGGTGCAGGTCGCCCTTGGAGGTGGCAAGTGCGAGCTTTTCTGCTTCGATGGGGGTGACCTGGAGCGTGACGGAGGGCTTTTCACGACGGCGGGCTTTTTTCTTGTCGTCGTCGCCAGACTTCCGAGAGACGAGGCTGTCACCCACCGCGAGCACCTTGACATCTTCGAGGATGGTATCGGTGACCCACGATGCCCCCATGGATCGGTCATCTGGCCGAATCGTGACAATGACATCGACGTGGTTGCCGGGCGCGAGCATGCCGCTCAGGCTCGACTGAGCATCGGTCTGGATGGTCATGGCACGCTTACCGCGCTCGATGATGGCGTTTAGCCCTTTGCCTTCTGTTTCGTCGGCGAGGCGCTCAAAGCGGACCACCTCACCCTTGTAGATCCGCTCGCGCGGCGTCTTATGAATCACGTCTTCGAGTAGGTCGTAGCCGAACTCTGCCTGGACCTTGTCGGGCAAGATCTCTCGAGTCTCGACGTCTTCACCGGAAATGGGAATGCCCATGTAGAGGTCGCGCGTAGCGACGACGACGGTCTGTTTATCAATCTGACCGGCCTGTTCCGCCCGCTTGTTCGCGCGGTTGATGACCTCGTACATGAGAAAGGCTGTCAGCGCGGCCACAACAACCGCACCGCCCATGAAAAGTGTGGCCTTGAACCGACCACCGGTCTGCTGCCTTGCCATCGAACCTCCGGCACCAACGCGCACGAGCTGGTGGGGACCCTACGCGAGTCCAAGCGCCGTAAACAAGGGAAGTATACGGAAATGAGCGCCCGTCGGGCCATCAGAAGAGATGTGCGACGCCGGTGACATAGAGCACAGCCGCGATACCGAAGCCGACCGCATGGGGCAGCGGCTGTGGTTTTGCCAGCGTGTGCCCGAGGCCTCGCCGCGCAGCTCGGCTGCCAACAACCAGCAGTCCGAGCAATCCATGCGCCACAGTGCCCAGCAGAATGATGTGAAGCGCACCATTCCAGCCGGTGAACGCACCGCAGACCATCGCGATTTTGACGTCGCCACCACCCATCCACCGCAAGGCGAACGGTCCGAGAAGCACTCCGAGGGCGGCCGCACATCCAAGAAGCGCGACGCCCAGACCAGCAAGACCGCTGGACTGGGCGGAAAACGCGAACCCAAGGATCAGCCCGCTCAAAATGAGCCAGTTGGGAATGCGCCGCTCGGCGAGGTCCCAGACGGCCGCCAGGCCGGCATGGAGTAGCAGAGCGAGCGCAGCGGCGTTCAAGCTTCCGCCTCCCGGAGGGGCGTACTCAGGTCGCCGCGGTGCTGACGGTTGATGCGACGTTCGAGAACAGCAGGTTCAGCGAGTCGCCAAGCGTTCCGAGTGCAGCGATGATGGCAACAGCGACGAGACCGGCGATAAGGCCGTACTCGATAGCGGTTGCGCCAGATTCGTCTTTGATAAGGCGTTGCAGCATGTTCATTTTCGGCTCCTGTGCACGGATAGGTTGCTCGTGGTTTGAGCAGTTGGATGACGAAGCGCAGTGCTCCGGTCGAGCAAGTCCTCGCGAACGAACGGCTGCCCGATCGCGAACTCCCAGTGGATGTCCGCCCACCGGTGTTGCAGCCCAGCGTGAAAGCGACCTGCGTTTGCCCGTGGTGGGGGGGCGACAGCGCGAGCCGCCATCGACAGACTGGGTGTACACCGGACGTACCGGTCACTCAAGATATTTTTTGTTGCCGCAAAAAATTTTTTTTGCTCAGCCCTGTGCGGCGGGTCCGTTGGTGGCCCGCGTTTGGGGCGCATGCAGTACAGACCGATGGTCGACCGGGGTGGTCACGATACCGTCTTCGCCAATCGAAAGGGATATTTCACCCCGAAGCAGGCTCTGGATGCCGCCGTGCATCGCAAGTGACCGCCAGCCTTCGAGGGCCTCTGTTCCACCGACTGCAATTTTTCGCGACAGCTGGGCTGGAGCGAGCAGCTTCGGCGCGATCGCGAGATCGCGAGCGGCCTGTTGCATCCAGGCATCGAGCAGCGGTCGAACGCCGCGACGACCGATTGCGGGAATCCGCGGCGGTGGATCTGCACGGCTGGCTTCGGCCAGGATCTGCAGAAGTGTCTCGCCATGTCGCTTGATGAGACCGCCGGGTATACGGCGATTCTCACGCATGGTAGAGAGGTCGGATGGGCGGCGGCGTGCCAGATCCAATGCGATGGACGGCGTGAGAATGTAGTGCGGCGGGCTGTTTTTGTGGCGTGCCTCGGCCTCTCGCCAGGCGTACAAAGCGTGCAAGGCAGCGCGGGTGGGTGCGTTGAGCTTGGGCGCAATCTCAAGGGTACGCCAGTGTCGATGGGGGTCGGTAGACGACAGCGCCTCGTCGACCTGCTCTTTTCCGGCGTGTGTGATCCATGCCGTTCCGTGACGGTTCGATATCTGTGCGTCGAGGTTGGCGATGCGGGCTCGAAGTGCCTCGACAAGTGGACAGAGCAGACTGACATCTGCCTGCGCATATCGCAGCTGTTCTTCCGACAGGGGGCGTCGGTGCCAGTCGCTCAGTGTCGCTCCTTTGTCGATTTGAACATCGAGTACCTCGAGGGCGAGGTCATCGAGTCGGGCCGGGTAGTGTAGGTCTGCGAAGCCCGCCATGACCTGGGTGTCGAGCAGCCGTGCAGGACGCGCCCCTGTGGCTGCGTGTAGTAGCTCCACATCACGCTGGGCGCCGTGGGCAACCCAGGTCTTGTCATGCAGCACGGGATGAAGGGGAGTGAGGTCGAGGGCGAGCGGGTCGATCGTGAAGACGCGCCCGGCTGGTGCTGCGATCTGCACCAGCATGAGGTCGGGCCGATAGCGTCGCTCGGCGTGAAACTCAGTGTCGAGCGCCAGCATTGGCTCGCTCGACAAGCGCTCGACGAGCACGTCCAGATCAGCGGCCTGATTGACGAAGGAGGGGATGGACGACGGTGTCATGACACGATTCGCCAGGTACCCCGAGCGTCCGGTGTGAGGGCGACTGTGGCACCTGGAGAGCGAACCCACAGGCAGCGGTCTCGCGAGTCGAGCCGCAGCCTATGCGCGCCGCGGAATGAAGGACGCGAGAGGCGTCCGAGGATGCGCGGGTCGATGCGATGGGCCGGGGTCGCGGAACCCGATACCAAGTGGGCCACGGTGGCGTGGACGGCTCTGAGGACCGTCGATGCACGCCGAGCGAACAGCGTGGCATGAACGCCATCTTCGGCGCACAGCACCCACTCGTGACCGGCGGCGAGAAGCACCCTCGGGTGTGCACGCAGCGATGCGGGGATGGTCGCGGTCGGTCGACCCTCGAGCGCTTCGCCTGCGCTGGGAAGCGCAGCACCGCTGGGCAGGAGCTGGCCCATGGCATCCCACACCGTGGTTGGGGTGTCGGGAGCGAGCACCGGAACCAGTACGCCCAGTGGAGCCGGCGCCATGTAGACGGCCAGGTGGTCGCCTTCGTCGTGGACGGCGATGGTGGCTTCCCCGGAGCGCGGTGCCAGCGTGGGTAGAGGCGGAAGCTGGGTGGCTTGGGCGCCGAGGTGGGGTGCAGACATGCGCGCAACTTACAGGATGGAGAAGCGACTGGCAGCTTCAAACGATTTGTTGACGGCAGGGAGTGCCAAAGTCGGTCGCTCGGCATCTGCCTCTGTCGCTCAAGGTGCCTGTGTGCAGGCGGCAGGCACCCTCCATACGGCGCGTTCCATGGCGACATTCCATCGTTCAAAGGTTGGGCCAGGTGCTGCGGAGCTCCGCGTGAATGCCAGTGTGGGTGGGGGCATTGACGACTCTGGCGAGGCGTCGACCGCTCGAAAAACGCGGGGGCGCTCTGTATCGAGGAGCGCCTGGCGCTCGAACTCGAAAGTCCACCAGTTCAGATCTCCTTTGGGTGCGATCAGCAAGTCATCGCCAGTGATGTGGGTCGCGTCGCATCGCTGAACGAGCCGCAGGATCTCCTCGCGTAGGTCGACCTCGTGATCCGGCAGGTCGTCTCGCCGCGCCCAGCCGCGCCGGTCAACCGAGGTGGAAAGGCCCAATCTCAGGGGCGTTTCGTGTCCGGTGTTGGCGGGCGTGGCGGGGCCGGAGCTTGGGGTGCCAAGGTGAAAGTCGACCGCCACCGCGAGTCCCACGGCGACGGTGAACCATGCCAATATGCCCGTCCACCGGGTGGTCTCGGCCAGCGCAATGCCTGTGATGAGCGCGCAGACCGGAAGAATGGTGAGCAGGAAGCGCTCGTCGAGTGGTGGGACTGCAAACAGCACGAAGAGCGCGGTGGGCACGATGGCCGCAGCGCAGGCAAGAGCACCTGGGGCGCGTTGTCGGAGCCAGAGCCAGACCAGTGCAGCGAAGGAGGGGAGGAGCGCTGGTGCGAGCAGTGTCGTGCCGAGGCGGCGGAAGTAGAACAGGGCTCGGGCCGGTCCGTCGAGGCGAGCTTGCACGGTCATGGCGCCCAGTGCATGTCCCAGCCCGGGACGCAGGCCGTCGAGGGTCGCCGACCAGTCCGGCAGTGGTGTCTCGGGTGGCGGTTGGAAGGTGGCTCCTCCCATCGCGCCAAAGCTTGTGCTCGACAGGACCATCGGCAGGACCACGAGTGTGGCGCACACCGAGAACGCCCCTGCAGCACGCAGTGCCGCTCCACGCTCGTGTCTGGCGGCCAGCAGGAGTCCGGCGAGAACGATCGGCAGACCCAGCGGTAGGGAGGACCACTTGACTCCGCAAGCCAATCCGAAGACGAGGGCTGCGGCGAGCGCACTGGCGACAGGCTGATGCCGCGTTTGGGCGAGAATGGCTGCCGTCAGCCAGACCATCGCAGCCATCGGGAGGTCGTAGTAGTAGCGTGGTGCCACGGCATGCATCGCGGGCAGCAGCATCGTGGCCACAAAGGCCGGGAGGCCGGCTCGAGGATGGATGGTTCGAGCGCATGCGGCGACCGCTCCGGCCAGCAGCAACAGCCACGCACCTCCGAGCACGGTCACCGATGCCGGGTCGTGGTCACCGAGGAACGATGCCGGTGCGCTCAGAACATGCAGCCCGGGTGGATAGAGACCGTCTGCTGCGCGCAGGCGTTCCCAGAGACTCCCACCGGATGTGGTGAGCCGTTCCAGCACTCGAATGCGCTCCAGGTGTTCGATGTAGCCGGCCCCCGAGTCGCCGTACGTATCGACCGGATGGAACCGGGCGCGCCAGGTCACGAGACCGACGATGGCCAATGTGGTTCCCCAGGCAGCACGCAGTCTCATCGAGGACGTCGCAGGGTCAGGAAGGCAAAAAGGAGGCCGAGAATCGGCAATATGCGGCGGATCGTGACAGACCACGGGGACTTCAGCGCAGCGGCACGCAAAACCGGGCGCCGATCGAGGGGGTCGACCTCGGTGGACTGCACTTGGTTGCGGTGCGCGCTGAGCAGGGGGTGATCTGGCAACCAGGCGGGCGCGGTTGGCGTGGCAGACAACACGGTCCACGGTCTCTCGGAAGGGAGTACGGGTCGCTCCAGTCCGTGGGCCAATGTGGCACCATCGCGGTCGGTGAGAGCCCAGACCGGTGCGCGAAGCCCATCGCCCAGGGTGCGTTCTACTCGCAGAGGGGACGCCGGGATCGAGCGCCCGAACACCGCCACGACCCGTCTGGGGTGGAAAGACGCCGCTGATCCTTCATGCACCGGGGCATCGAAGAAGTGTCGGTGTGTGGGGGTGGCCTCGATGGGACCATCACACGTGGGCATCTGATCGACCGAGTGGTTCATCACCACCACGACTTCAGGCGTGTCTCGAGGCGCACATGCCACGGCATCGGATGTGCGACCACGGGTGCGTGAATCGGGAATGACGAGCAGAGCTCCAGGGGCGACCTGGCGTGCGTGCCGGATCGCTTGGTCGCGGAGGTCAGCGACTGAAAGATGGGCTTCGAGGGTGGCGAGGCTCGTGGATGTGAACCAGATCGCGGGCACGGCCATGAAGGCAGCCTTCGACCATTGGAAGGGGCCTCCGGCGACCCTCGCGCAGGCAGCGATGGCGATGGCGAGGGCAGGGGTGAGGCCGATCAGGGTGCGCGGCTCGTAGGGCAGGACCCGCTCGGTTCCAAGCTGGAAGCCCACGCCAAGGACCCCGTGGACCAGGAGTCCCCCCAGCACTACCCCCGCGGCCGGCCAAGCCGGACTGCGCAGGCGGCCGACCAGGAGAACCCCTGCAAAGAGTACCGGGGGGAGACCGAGCCAGGGCGCATCGTTGCGCCCGCCCGCATAGCCGTTGAGGTGGGCACCGATCATTCGACGAGCCACGCGCCAGGGGGCATCGAGCATCGCGGGCAGTGGGCGCGGCGGCAGGGGGTCGGCGTGGACTGCGAGCACAGCGCTGTCGGTGGAGTCGACCAGCCGCAGGATGAAGAGTCCGATGAATGGGCCGAGGCCGACCAGTGGGCCGATCCAGGCGAGCGTGATGGGCAGTCGAAGCGTGGAGCGTCTGGCGAGCAGGAGACAGATCCCGAGGGCGGGCAGTGCCACCAAAGCACTGTAGAAGTCGTTGGTGGCCGCCATCACGAGCCCGAAGCCGAGCCAGTAGCTTCCGGCGAGACGGTGTGTGGAGAGGTCGAGCAGCCCGCGCACGATCAGGACACCTGTCAGTGCCGACGCCGCATAGTTGCTGGCTTCCTGGGCATGAAAGCCGAGAATCGGATCGAACGCCAGCAGCAGGCCTGCCACAGCGCCGGCGAGGGAGCCCAGGTGGCGCCTTGCGGTATCAGCGGTGAGGGCAACCGTGAGCGCCGTGAAGAGAACCGCATGCAGGCGCCATGCCCAGGCGGGGACCTCGGTGAACAAGCTGAGGAAGAACCATCGTGTCCAGAACGACAGCGGCAGATGCCCTACGAAGCCACCGCGGGGATCGAGGCTCCATTCCACAATCTGGCGGGGGGTGCCATGGAGCATGTTCAGCTCGTCGCCAGCAAGGTCTCGAGCGCCCAGTCCGTGCAGTGCAATCAAGACCGCCAAGGCTGCCGCAGCGATGCCGATGGGGACTGGCAGTTGGCGTTGGGCAGGCATCTACTCTTCGCTCCCGACCGGCTCCAGGGCCGAGCGCAGTCGCTCGAGGTGGGCCAGCAACTCCACGGGAAGGGATGCTTCAAAGACGCGGTCTTCGGCGACCGGATCCCCCAGCAGGGCGCCAGGCAGCACCAGGGCACGGGCATGGAGCCAGAGGCGGTCGGGCGCACCAGTGAGTCGCTTCTTGTGGCGCCCGCGGTACCGCGTGTCGCCCACCAGAGGATGCCCGATGCCTTCGAAGTGGCGGCGAATCTGATGCTTGCGTCCGGTCTCGATTCGCACGGCGACCAAGCTCGCTGCGCCCAGGCTCTCGAGCGTGCGGTAGCGCGTGACTGCAGAAAGTGCTCGCTTTCGCCGGTTGTCTTTGAGCGTTCGCCGGATCACCCCTTTTTTGCGGGTACGGCCCCGTACGAGAGCGAGGTAGGTCTTTTCGATGCGACCACTTCCGAGGGCTTCGCTGAGCAAGGCTCGCATCTTCGGTGCCGGTGCACACAGCACGAGGCCGCTTGCTTGGAGGTCAAGGCGATGCACCGGTCGCGTGCCGGGTGGAACCTGTGGTTGGGTGTCGAGCCAGCTGGGTAGGTCGGGCACTCCAGGCAGGTCGGAGCCATCGGTGCGCACACCGGCCGGCTTGTCCACCACGACCAAGCCTTGATGCATGGCCAGTACGAGCGGTTCTCGGTTCATGGGATGGAAGCCGGGGTGGCCCCTTTGGTGCGGGCGTCGACCAGCCACTGCACGAGATCGTCGGCGGATTGCACGGTCTTCCCCGATGCTGGCTCGATGCCTCCGGTGCGCAGGCGCTTCCAGGTGGTGACCGGCTGCGTGCAGTCCTTTTCAGTGGGCTGGAGAGCAGCCCACCAAGCGATGCGGTCGCCTCCAAACGTTCGCAGGAGGGGGGCATGGCGCTCGAAGCGGCCCACATCGGTGACCACTCGCTCCCAGTTTTTCAGCTCCGCGGCCACCTTGGGATCGGTCTCAAGCTTGTGCAGCACTTTGCAGTCGAGGCACCAGGGCGCGCTGAATCCCAACAGGACCGGTTTGCGGGCGGGAACAGCCCGCGTGCAGGCGGCCTGCAGCTCCGCCGTGAGCGCAGCTTCCGTGTGGATTGTCCATCCATCAGCCGCCACTGCGAACATCATGACGAAGGTGGTTCCCATCATGTCTGTGATCCTCGCTCACTGGGCGCTGCGGCGCCGGGATTGCACGCGATGTGGACAGTCTAAAGGCGGTGGACCGATGCTCCGACAGGTGGCTCGGAGGGGTCGACTGGTGCGGGGGACTGTGAACAGGGCCCTTGTAGCCATTCATGGGCTGTGTCGGAAGGTCGCTGACAATCCGGCCCGTGGTGGAACATCGGCTCGGACTCAGAAGCGATGGCTGCGCGGCGGCGGTCTGGGTGCGCCCCACCGCTTGATCCGGGAGCCCGGTCTGCGATGGGTCGGCGCCAGCGCGCACGACCATCGAGCGGTCTTACTTGCGCAGCTTGGGGTCGAGTGCGTCGCGCACACCTTCGCCAACGAGGTTGAGGAGGCTGACGGTCAAGAAGATCGCAAAGCCAGGTGCGAGAATGAGCGTCCAGATCCCGGTGGTGCGGCCCGTGTTGAGGATCTGTCCCCAGCTCGGCACGGTGATGTCGCCGAGTCCCAGGAAGCTCATGGACGACTCGATCAGGATGGCGCGGGCGACACCAAATGTGGCCGCGACCAGCACAGGGGCCAATGCATTGGGCAGGATCTCGTTGAAGATGATGCGCAGCTCGCTTTGTCCGATGGCCCGGGCGGCCGAGACGAAGTCGAGATTTCGCATTCGCAAAAACTCGGCTCGTACGAGTCTGGCGGGTGATGTCCAGGCCACCCCCGCGATGATCACCATGATGTGGAAAATGCTTCGCTCGGTGATGAATGACGCCACCGTGAGGATCAAGAATAGCGACGGAATGCAGATCACGACTTCGATCACGCGTTGGATCGCGATGTCGACCCGTCCACCGTAGAATCCTGCGATGGCTCCGATGATGGTGCCGAAGGTGACGTACAAGGCCACCGCGAACACTCCCACGGTGAGACTGATTCGGGTGCCGTAGAGCAGGCGTGTGAGGACATCGCGCCCGGCGTTGTCGGTGCCCAGGGGATGTTTGAGGCTGATGGGGGCACGGACTTCGGTGAGTGAAATCTTCCGGAAGGAGTACTTGAGCACCGGGTAGACGGCCGTGACGTCTTCGCCCTGCTCGACCAGTCGCGTCTCGATGTCTGGGTAGACGGTCTTCGGAGATTGCTGCGGAAAGGCCTGAACCAAGCTGAAGACCACCACGAACAGAGCGATCGTCGCCTGAATGGAGCGGGTGCGCTTGTGGGCGCGTACCCGTCGCTTCAGCGATGCGGTCTTCTTCCACCACCACGCGAGCGGCAGGAGTGCCGGAGTGAACACCACCAGTGCCACATTGAAGAAAATGTCGACGCTGTTTTCGTAGAAGTTCCGGTCGAATAGGGAGCTGAGCCAGGGGCTGGACCATCCCTCGGATGCGGTGTGCCACAAGAAGGGCTTGTTGCTTGCCAGCACGGGCGCGTAGGTCGCCAGCAATAGAAGGCTGATCAGGCCCCAGAGGCTTCCGATGGCGAGCTTGCGCTTCGCGAACTGACCCCAGACGATGTCGCCATAGGTCGGATCCTCCGCGGGAGCGGCCCCTTCGGCCGCGGGAGCGGTCTGGTTGGGATTAGTCAAAGCTGATCCGGGGGTCGACGAAGGCGTAGGAAAGGTCGGAAATCAGGATGCCCAGCAGCGCCAGCATGCTCGAGGTGAGCAACACAGCCATCACAGCGTTGTAGTCGCGGAGGTTGATGGCATCGTAGATGTACTGGCCCATGCCTGGGATGTTGAACACCACCTCGATAATGACGGAGCCCGCCACGAGAGAGGGCAGCAGTCCACCCAGCAGAGTGAGAATCGGAATCATGCCGTTGCGGACTGCGTGCTTCAGGATCACGACCGGCTCGGGGAGTCCCTTCGCGCGCGCGGTTCGGATGTAGTCTGCGCGAATGACCTCGATCACGCCGGCACGCGCATAGCGAGACAGTGCTGCGAGGGAGACCGAGGTGTAGGTGGCGATGGGAAGCACGAGGTGCCAGACGATGTCTTTGAGCAGCTCCCATGTGGTCATGGGATCGGAGGTCATGGTCTGGAAGTTGCCCGTGGGGAACCACGAGACTGGCTCCCCCTCGGTGAGCAGGCGCAGCAGCACAGTGCCGGTGAAGAACGTGGGCAGGCTGTACATGACGAAGAGCACCACCGTGACTGCGGAGTCGAGGCGTGTGCCCTGTCGGATTGCGCTGAACACCCCGATGGGAACGGCGATGGTATAGGCGAGAATCACCGAGATGAAGGTGAGCGACAGCGAGTACTTCAGCTTCGACAGCACGGTCTCGAAGACAGGGCGTCGGTCGGCAGTCGAGATACCGAAGTCGAGATGAACGAGGTTCGACCAGTACTTGGCGAAGCGGGTGTCGAAGAAAAACGCCTCCGCCTTCTCGGTGGTCGTCCAGGTGTAGTCTGCTTGGTTCTCGGCGTACCAGTCCTTCCAGCCGGCTGCGAGCGCGGCCTGCTCGGCCTCGCTGAGGTCGCCGTCCCAGACCCAGCCCTTCACGCGTTGGTTTCGCTTTGAGATTTCTCGATTCTGTTTGCGGGCTGCATCGATGTCGCCCCGCCGCTCGCTCACAAACCGGAGCTGGCTTGCAGGGATGAGCACGTTGTTGGCGACCTTGCGGACCTCGATGTCCGGATCGGCGAGGAGTGGCAGGAGGTGGCGGACCAGGTAGTTCCCGTGGTCGTCGAGGGTTTCCTGGGCAGCGATCCGCTCAGCGGCAGTGGCGTTGCCTTCAAGGTTGTAGGCGGCCACCAGCCACTCGCGGACCTCCTCCTGCGTGTCATTGAAGCGCATGTTGAGGAGGATGGGCTTGTCGAGGTTGAACTGCTCCTTGAAGATCCGAAAGCTCTCTTTCTGCTCTTGCTGTGTGCTCTCGCCCTGTTGACCTGAGTTCGCAGCGCCGGGGCGACCGGGTGCGATGTTCAGGACGAGGAAGAGCAGCAGTGAGATGAACAGAAACGTCGGGATCGTCAGCAGCAGCCGCTTGATTGTGTATTGCAGCAACGGGCCTCCCAGCCTGTCGGAGCGGGGCCGTCAGGGGCGGGTGGGCTCAGATTGGAACGAGAAGTGTCGGATGTTCCGATGTGGGTACTGCAGCTCGTATTCCGGTGTGTTCATGTGGTCCCAGTACAGTACAGGACGGCGGCGCTGGTAGATGAACGTGTAGGGCTGTTCTTCGTGCAGCAGCGCATGGAACTCGTGGCACAGCGCGGTGCGCTTGGCCGTGTCGAACTCGGTGCGCAAGGTCTCGGCGATCCGGTCGGCATCCTTGTTTCGGAATCCGATTCGGTTGCTCGAGACCGCCTTGTCCGCTTCCTGGCTATGCCAGATCTGCATCAGGTCGGTGGGCAACGAGAGCACCCAGGCACCGGTGTAGACGTCGAACTCTCGCTCATCCATCTTCTTCAACATGGTGGACCACTCGACTGCGCTCGGCATCATCTTGACGCCAATTGAGAGCAGGTCTTCGCGGTAGACTTCGGCCAGCGTGGCGTACTCGGTGGAGCCCCCGTAGATGAGAATCGTAAAGGAAAAGTCTACCTTTTCCCCCTCGACGATCTTGTCGCGTACGCCGTCTCCGTCGGAGTCGGTCCAGCCGGCTTCTTCGAGCTTCGCCTTCGCGGCCTCGAGGTCGAATGGCCACGGCTGGATGGACTGGTCGTAGCAGGCGGTCTGCATACCAAACGGCCCAGAGTTCACCTTGCCCAGGCCATGGAAGATGTTCTCGACGATGCCTTCGCGGTTGAACGCCATCGTTAGTGCTTGTCGCACACGCTTGTCGGCGAACATCGGCTTGTCGAGGTTCCAGCCAAGGTAAAAGTATCCCAAAGTATCGTGTACATCGCTCTTGATGTGCTCGTTGCCCAGGTAGACCCCAGAGGTGTTTTCCTTGATCTCGGTGGCGTACTGCTCGGCCTGCAGGTTGGTGATGTCGATCTCGCCGGACTTCACCTTGCGCGGGTAGGCGTTCTGGTCCTTGACCACGCTGAAGAGCACGCGCTCAAAGGATGGTTGGCCACCCCAGTAGAGCGGATCGGCCTCCAGCTCCAGCTTCACACCACTCTCCCAGGTCACGAAGCGGTAAGGGCCGACGCCGATGGTCTTCTGGTTGTACCAGTGCTCGTTGAGCTTCAGGCCCCAGGTGGCATCGTCGTACTGGTTGCCGTCTTCGTCGAAGCGGTACAGCCACCGCGGCGAGGGGTGCAGCCCGAGGATGATGGCTTGGTTGGTGTAGATCTTCTCACTGAATTCGACCTCGAAGGTGTAGCGGTCGATGACCCGGAATTCCTTCATGGTGTCGAGGTACGGGCGCAACGAGGAGATTCGACCGGCGATCTGTTGGTTGTCGAACATGTCGTATACGAACTTGTAGTCGTCGCTGGTGAGCTCATGGCGGCCACGAGGGCCGTCACCCTTGAGCCATTCGAAGTCTCCGCTGTCCCAGTCGACGGTGGGCAGGTGCCAGTACACGCCCTTGCGCAGCTCGACCCGGTAGGTGAGCCCGTCGTCGGGTGAGGTCACTTTTACGGCCAGCATGGGGAAGTACTTGGAGGGGTCCTCGAAGTCGGGCCATGCCAGGAAGTCGTTGACGTAGCCGTTGAACATCGAATTGTCGGCGCCCGACGCGATGTACGGGTTGAGACCCCGCGGGTCGGAGCCAATCTTGAGGCGCAGGGTGTGGCCTGGCTCCACGGTCTTGGCGGTGATCCAGTCGCGAGACGGACGAACGAGGATGTTGTTCGGGTCCTTGAGGGCTTCACAGGCTTGGTCGCACGTGTCGCTTGCGTTGTCACGCGTGCTTCCGCCGGCCACCATTCCCGTGACTGCAACGCCATTCTTTTCGATGGCCTGGATGCGCTTCTGGTTTTCGATGGTGAGCGTCTCGAGGTTGTTGAGCTGCACTGCGTTGAAGACGCTGATGCCCACGAGGAGCCCGAGGCTGCCCATCACGAAGCCCGACTGGGCCAATTTACTCATGTGTTTCTCCGTAGCGCCGGGAGCGTACCAGATCACGCGCGCCCTGGCGGAACTACTCGGTTTCGTCGCAGTCGACGTATCCAAGAGCACACAGTTGGTCGATGGAGACCGGGGCCACGTTTTGACCATCGGCTGCTGTTTCAACGCGTGAGATGGTCTCTGCAAGCGCATTCTCAGAGTCGACGTCGGCAGGCTGCTGCTCATCTGGGTCGGTCGTGAGGTCAAATTGCTCTCGCCGTTTGACTGAGCCGTCTTTCTTGCGCGTTTCGATGATCTTGTCGGTGATGGTGCGACCGCTGGCCTGGGAGGGGCCGTACAGGTTGCCGGCTGCAAGGACGACGCGATCTTCTGGCACAGGGAAGCAAAGGTCGTAGCCTTGCGGTTCCGCCGGTGCGGGGTCGAAGCCGGCCAGGTTGCGAAGCGTGGGTGCGATGTCTTGCAGCGAGACCACCCCAGCTCGCGCGCCGGGGCGCACGCATGGGGCCACCAAGGCCAGTGGGACCTCGGTTACCTCCTTGTGGTGGGAGTGACCGTGTTCGAAGCCGTCATGTTCCCAGAGCTCTTCGCCATGGTCGGAGAAGAACACGAAGATGGCGTCCTCATCGAGTCCGCGCCGCTCGATCTCGCGCAGGAGCTTCATCAAAACTTTGTCGCTGTAGGCCACTTCGGTTTTGTAGGCATCCTTGACGTCGGCGATGAGCCGCTTGGTGGTTCGGATCTTCTTCCGGCGAATTTGCTTCGGGTGTTCCACCACGAGTGCGCCGTGTCCTTCTTCGAGGTGGGTGTAGGGCAGGTGGGGGTCGAAGAGGTGTACCCATAGCAGGAACCCCGACTCGGGGGCACGGTCGAGATAGTCGATTGCGTGCTGCACCACGACGTCTCCGTCGCGGCCGGGGAGGGACCATCGCTCTCCGAGCAGCGCGAGCGGCTGGGCCACGGACTCGTCGGGGTTGACCCAGTGCCGGAATCCACGCCGGAAGCCGAGGGTGGTCGAGACGAATGGGTTTGCCACGAAGGCGGCGGTGTCCCAACCTGCTTCTTCGGCTTGTTCGGCGAGGGTGATGACGCCTTGATCCACGGGCTTGAGGCTGGCGAAGCCGACGGGCAGATCTCCTGCCCCATGTGCAGCGGGAAGCAGCCCTGTCCACACCGAGCCCAAGGCGGGAACAGTCCAGCTGGCGGTGGCCTGGGCTGCGGTCCAGGTGGCGCCACGGGCTTCGAACCACTTCCAGGTCTCCATCGTGGTGGCATGGTCGGCGCGCAGGGTGTCGACGCTGATGACGATGATCGGAGGTGTCTTCGGAGTGGTCGGCGTGGACTGCAGAGCCTCAAGCGGACGGGCGACGTCTTCTGCGAACTGCTGGACGGGAACGGCGGTCTTGCCGCCCACGAGCGTGACCAAGCGTGCGGAGCCCGCACCGAGAAGGGAGAGCGTGCAGGCCACGAGGGGGGCGGGCAGTCGGTGCGTGAGGTCATGGAAGACCCGCATCGCAACGACGACCAGGACCGGAATCACAAAGTAGCTCGGGACGACGGCCCACTTTACGAGGGCCCCCGACCGCCAGACAGCGGAGACAATCAAGACCGCGCCGGGCGTGACGAGGCTTGAGGGCCAGCCGGGGCGGACAAAGCGAGCCATCACGACGCCAATCAGGGTGAATACTGCTACCTCTGCAACCAGCCAGGGCAGGTCGGGCGTGACGCAGGCACCAACGGCGAAGAAGACTTGCGCCAGACCGGCCATGAACCACGCCAGGACGACACTGAGCGTCCAGTTTGCTGGGTGCTGGGCGGCGGCGATCATGAAGGTGGGCTCCGGGGATGGGCGCGGGCGAGCGCCGCGGGCGGCGAGTAACCGGATGTGCGCCGATGGGGGCCGAGCGCGGGGCAGTTGGTCGCTGCGAGCGTCTCGCGCCCGCTCTTGGCGGCTGGTGTCGTGGAATGCGCGTGACGTACGGTATGGCTGCTTCCAATGTCTCTGCGCTTCCCTGGGTTCTGCGTTGCCGATCGACGCCACGAACAACGCGCCTGCTGATGCGCCGCCGTCTTCCGCGGCTTTCCGGCGCGACGTCTCGCTGCTGTCGCTGGCTGCGTTGGTCTGGCACGCATTCTGGGCGAGCACCATTCCCCAGCCGGTCGACTGGGACCCGGCGTATTACCTCGATGTAGCGACGAACATTGCGGAGGGGCGCGGTGCCGTCAGCGGTGCTGTATGGCAGCTCGCCGGGCTTCCTGAGACGCTCCCGCAGCCTGCGGATCTCCACTGGATGCCCGTGCCGTCGCGGGTGCTCGTGCCGTTCGTGTGGCTCGCGGGCGGCAGCGGTGCCTCGGCGATGACCGTGCTGCTGATGGCGGGCTGGGTCCCCATCGCTGCCCAGCTGGCTCGCGTGCTGGGAGCGTCGCGCGCAGCGACGTGTGGGGCCGGGTTTCTCGCGGCGATGGCCGGTGGTTACGTCCGGTTCGGCTCCACACCCGACTCGATTGCGGTGTTTGGTGTTGTGGCAGGTCTCGCCTGGCTGAGTGCGGCTCGGGGGCGCGCGGTCCACACAGCGGTATGGGTCCTTCTCGCGGCGTGGACCCGTGGAGACGGCTTCGTCTTGGCCCCTGCAGTGGGACTCGTGTTGTGGGGAGTGGGTCGGTGGCGCGCCGGCATGGGCGTGGCCGGAATCGGCCCGCTGGGCTTTGCCATCTGGATGGGGAGGAGCTGGATTGTGGGCGGGGAGGCTTGGTGGGCGGCCCGTCTGGCGAGCGGTCGGGCGGTCCACATTCACGATCTGCAGCTGGGTCGAGTGGTTGAACCCACGGTCCTGCAACGGCTTCAGGGAGTGTTGGATGGCTTCCAGGGTGCAGTATCGACCGCCTTATTGGTGGGTGTGGTTTTTTTGCCGTTCCTGGCGGTCGCGGGAGTATGGATGCGGCGCCACCATCCGCTGGTGAAGGGCGCAGGGGTGTATGCACTGAGCGTGGTGGTGCTCACGCATGGCTTGGCGCCGGGGGTTGCAGCGTCTGGCTCCATCTTCCGGTGTGGGGCCGCAGTGTTTCCGATGTTTTGTGCGCTGGGAGCGGTCGCGGCGGTTCGTCTGGGTGTGCTCGGTCACCATCATCGCGGGTATCCACGACGCTTGGTGCCGCTCGTGTTGGCTGGTGGATTTGCGATCGGTTCTGGGGCGATCGGCGTGGGAACCTGGACCGCACGGCCGGGACCGGGCGTGGACTGTCTGACGCAAGGCGTGGAGGATGCGGCACCGGTATTTTCCGGTCGTCCACTGCTGGTTCGATCGACTTGTGGCCGCAGCTCGGTCGCGCTGTACCGCACGGAAGCGCCCGATGCCGTAAAGCGACGCGCCCAACGGTACGGCATCCAAGAGGCGTGGCTCCCGGACACCGATCCGGACCCAATGGTCGCAACCCGCGCCGATGCGGCTGCACTGCTCCCGGATTGGCAGGAAAGAGCGCCAGGAGTCTGGGTTCGCCCGGATACACCTTCCTCTACCACAGCCGATTGATGATGCTATTGTAGTGGTGGTGCTGTGCAGACTGCGCGGTTCCCCCACACCGAGGTTCACGTGGCCAAAAAGCCCAAGGTCCTGTTCATCAAGTACCACGAAGCCGCCGACCAGCAGCCGCTGTCCAAGAAGGCTGCTGAGAAGCTCGGTATCTTCCCCAGTCTCGCGCTTGCCGGGCTAGCGGCGTGGATCCGACAGCACGGCTATCCGGTCGAGCTGATCGATCTTCATGTGGAAAACATCTACCCGCAGCAGGCTGCAGACCGGGTGCGGGAGTTCGACCCCCAGATCGTGGCACTGACCTCGAAGACCCTCGGCTGGCCCGCAGTGCTCGAGATCGCGATGATGGTTCGCGAAGCCGCGCCCAATGCGATCATCGTGGTGGGTGGCCCGCACATGAGCATCTATGCCAAGGACTCCCTTTCCTGGGACATCTTCGACATCGCGGTGGTGAACGACGGCGAAGAAACCTTCCTCGAGATCTGCGAGCGGGTGGAGCAGGGCTGCGGACTCGAGGACATGACCGATATTCTCGGTACTTGTGCCCGGCTGCCGTCGGGCGAGGTAATCCAGAATCCGCCTCGCCCCGTGCCTCGCGACATTAACAAGTACCCAATGACAGCCTGGGATCTCATCCCGACGTCTGACTATCACTGCCTCACGCTGCTCAAGCCGTTCGCCACAATGGTGACTACCCGTGGGTGTCCGTGGCACTGCGGCTACTGTTCGCAGGTGTACTCGGAAAAGCTCCGCTTCCGTGCGGTCGAGCTCGTGGTCGACGAAATGGAGTACCTGGAGAAGGTGCACGGCGTGAGGGAGATCGTCTTCTTCGATGAGACCTTCACCATCGGCAAAAAGCGCATGCGCAAGTTTGCGGCTGAGGTGCAGCGGCGCGGACTGACCGTGAAGTTCAACATCCGCGCGCGGGTGGACACCGTCGACCGCGAAGTGGTGCGGGCCCTAAAGAAGGCAGGTCTGCGGTCCATCCACATGGGCGTGGAGGCCGGTACCGACCGGGTCCTGAAGATCATGAACAAGCAGATCACCCGCGAGCAGACCGAGCGTGCGTTCCGCGTCTGTCGGGAAGAGGGTGTGGACACTCGCGGCTACTTTATGGTCGGCTACTACGACGCCACGCACGAAGACGTGGAAGACATGATCAAGTTCGCGAGCGGCATCGGCCTCGACTGGGCGAGCTTCTCTGTTGCCACGGCACTTCCGGCCACCGACCTGTACCGGATTGCGCAGGAGCGCGGCTATGTGGAAGGCGACTTCTGGAAGCAGTACACCATCGACGGCGGCGGCGACATTCCCCAGCTCGAGACCGAGACGTTCACGGCTGAGCAGCTTCGTGCCTACCGCACGAAGGCCTATATGAGCTTTTATCTCCGGCCAGACCTCATCCGTCGCAAGCTCTCGAAGGCGGAAGGCCGTGATGAGCTGATGGAGATGCTCGGTGGGGCCACGGTGCTCAAGGAGATCGTGAAGGCCCAGGTTATGAAGCGCATTCCAAGCGTGGGGCTCGGCAAGTGGGGCACGGTATAGCGCATCGTCCGCACCGGATTACGACCAGCGCATGCGATCAAGTCCATGCGCTGTGCTCGTTGTTGGGGTCCTGTCCCTCTCGTGGAGCTGCCAGAAGAAGCCCCCTGCGCCGCCGGTGCGCGATCTGAGCGTGGCCGAAGTGTCACGATTCGTCCGGAGTGATGTGGACGACAAGCGGGGGTGGGCTGCCGACCTGCGGCTCGCGTTGAAATCGGCCCGTCTGCCTGTGGATGCCGAGCATGTGTGTCAGGTTCTTGCCATCGTGGAGCAGGAGTCCGGCTACGAGGCTGACCCGGCAGTTCCAGGGCTGGGGCGTGTGGTCCAGGGCGAGCTTGATCGGATGTTTGAAAAGCTCGGGCCGGTTGCCAGTACGGCGCGGGCGGCCTTGCTCGACCATCGGGCGCCAGGTCGGGACCGCACCTTTGAGCAGCGTCTTTCCCAGATTCGGACTGAGCAGGATGCCGACCTGCTGTATCGCGAGATTGTGGCCTTTCACCGGTCACGGCATCCCACCCTCGGGCGTGCCATGGACCTTCTGGCACCGGACCTTGTCGAACAGACCAATCCAATCACCACGGCGGGCTCCATGCAGGTCAGCGTCTCGTGGTCGCTCGACCAGGCTGAGAACGATGACTCGGACCTCCTTCGCGATGTGCTCTACACCCGAGCGGGTGGGCTGCAGTACGGCACTGCGAGGCTATTTGCCCACGATGCACCCTACGACTCTCCGCGCTACCGCTTCGCCGACTACAACGCAGGATTTTTTGCTTCTCGCAATGCCGCGCTCCAGGCACAGCTCACCGCGGTGACTGGGCGACCGCTTGCCACCGACGGAGATTTTCTGCTCTACGACAAAAATGGCGAGGCCCGCTGGAAGCGATCCAACACATTGAACGCGCTGTTGGTCTTCCGCGCGGAACATGCGTCGCACCTGAGCGAAAGCCGCGTTCGACGAGACGCAGCGCGAGAAAAGTCTGCCGCCTTCGATGACACGCAGACCATTCGAGCGCTGCGGTCGACCTACGAGCAGCAGACCGGTACGCCGCCCCAATACGCCGTGGTGCCCGACGTCGCCCTGCACAGTCCCAAGATGAAATCGGGGCGCTCCACTCGATGGTTCACCGACAATGTGATGATTCGCTACAGCGACTGTCTGGGGCGCTCCGCAGGAAAGTGAATGGTTCGGCTCCGGTCGTTTGCTGCGACGGGCTACGAGGGGGAAAATCGTAGGGAGCGTGTAAGATGACCCTTGTAGGAACGATGCTTTCGATGACTCTTGCCCTGTCGGTGGCCGGCGAGCCGGTCACCACGACCGGCGACAGTGGCTATGCCCTTGTCCGTGTGCCGGGAGGGACCTACACCCGCGGCTGTACGCCGGGCCAGGGTGACTTGTGCCACAAGTCGGAGCGACCGGCCCACCCGGTCACGGTGGGGCATGACTTGTGGGTGGGGCGCACGGAAGTGACGCAGGGCCTGTACGTTTCCGTGATGGGGTCATCACCACACCAGTTCGAAGGCTGTGGTGACACCTGCCCGGCCGAGACGTTGTCTTGGTTCGATGCCGTACAGTTTGCGAACGCGCTGTCCAAAAAAGAAGGGCTTGAAGCCTGCTACACGGTGGAAGGCACTTCGGTATCGTGGCCGAAAGGGACAGCCTGCACGGGCTACCGGCTTCCGACTGAGGCCGAGTGGGAATACGCCGCGCGCGGCGGTCAAGACCTACCGTATGGGCACACCGCCGCGGTCGACGAGGCCGGCTGGACCGTGTCGAATGCCAAGGGACGGCCCCATCCGGTCGGCGCGCTCGCGCCCAATGGATATGGACTGCACGACATGGTGGGCAACGTGTGGGAATGGACTTGGGACTGGAAGGGCAAGTACAAGAAGAAGGCCCTGACCGATCCGACGGGTCCGGCCGTGCCGGCGAAGAAGGAACAGCGGCGTATTCTACGGGGAGGGTCGTGGGTGATGTTCACAAGCGTTGCCACTGTGGCCACCCGCAATTCGCATGCGCCCGATCGCGCCGACTCCAACATCGGAGTGCGCCTCGTGCGGACGGCCACCGCAGCTCAGTAGAATACGCGGGCTGGTTGGTGGTCTCCGTCGGCGGACGCAGCCGTATCAGGGGCCGGCTGGTCGACCGGATGTACATGTCCCGAGATCACTCGGTCCCGGCCTCCGAGGTCTTTGTGCACCTGCACATGGTGCAGGCCCGCATCGCGGAAGAGGGCCGTCACGGCCTCGGCCTGATCATGTCCGATCTCGACCAATACAGCCTTTCGGGCACGACGGGCGGCCGTGGGGATCAGGGCTCGGTAGACATCGAGGCCGTCCGCGCCACCATCGAGGGCCAGTCGTGGCTCATAGTCGCGCACTTCGGGCATGAGCGTGTCGATGTGCGCCGATGGAATGTAGGGCGGATTGCTCACCACGATGTCGATCGGTCGGCTGGGGGGAATGGGCTCGAGCAGCGGGCCGCTCAGCACTGCCACACGCTGTGACAAGTCGAGCGCTGCCACGTTTTCGCGGGTGACATCGAGGGCGATGTCGGACACGTCTGTGG
Source organism: uncultured Pseudomonadota bacterium (assembly GCA_913044235.1). Taxonomy (GTDB): domain Bacteria; phylum Myxococcota_A; class UBA796; order UBA796; family UBA2385; genus CAJWOS01. The sequence goes on along the minus strand of CAJWOS010000022.1, from coordinate 1,057 downwards.
CGTACAGCCGCACGCCGGAGCGACTGCCTGCGATGCTGAGGCCCACGCAGCCGGTGCCAGACCCCACGTCGGCCACGTACACCGGGTCGGCCGACTCGGGAATCAGTGCGAGTGCGGCGTCTACAAGGGTCTCGGTATCGGGGCGCGGACAGAGCACACCTGCACGGACCACGAAGTCGAAGGCGTGGAATCCGGCGGAGCCCTCGATGTAGGCCCAGGGCTCGCGGGCGCCGCGGCGCTTCACGATGGCACGGATCTGCTCAAGCTCCGCGTCCGAAAGCGGCTTGTCGTGTTGGAGGACAAGCTGGAGGGGCTCCACACCGATGGCGAAGCCGACGGTCGCCTGGGCCTGCCGACGGGCGGAAGGCACGCCTCGGGTGCGGAACCAGTCCTCGGTCTTCTGTAGGATGTCGGCGATGGTGGGCATGGGGAGCGTCTCCGGAGCCTCGAGGGTACCGTCCCCTCACGTGCTGGGCCACCGTGTCGAGGCCGGATGTGCTGTCTCTGTGCACGGCGAGGGGCCAGATGGTTGCGAGCACCAGGAGTGCTCGCGGTCGGGGCGTTCGACAGGAACGAGGAGAACGACAACACCCCGCCAAGGCGGGGTGCGGATGGACGTGGACCTGGGCGTCAGCGGCTGGCGCCGTCGTCCATGTCGCCTTGCACGTAATCCGGCAGGGAGAAGCCTTCGGGAAGGTGGTCTTCGATCAGGGTATCGGCATCCCGGGCGTCGAGCATGATGACCTCCGCGCCGGGACCGAGCAAGGAGATCGACGGGTAGCTGTTGTCCTTGTCGTATCCGGTGCTGGTGGTGCCCCAGTTCGGATCGGCGAGGACTGCGTAGTTATGGCCGTCGGCCCAGCGGGTGAGGTCTTCTTCATTGGGCGTAGCGCCAGCGCTGTTCTGGGCGAGGAAGTCGATCACCATGAGGCCACGATCGAAGTACTGGTCCATGAACTGTGCCATGTCGGTGCGATACTGAATGCAGCCGCCACAGGTCTCAAACCCGGAGACCACCAGCACCGCCATATGGCAGAAGTCGTGTAGGCGGACGGTG
>CAJWOS010000021.1 GCA_913044235.1 uncultured Pseudomonadota bacterium | reverse complement strand
CCTTCGCCTTCGCCTTCGCCTTCGCCCTCACCTTCACCTTCGCCTTCGCCTTCGCCCTCACCTTCACCGGCGTCGGTTGTGGTGCCCACATCGGTGGTGGTGCCGGAACCGCTGGGTTCTTCGGCTTTCAGGCCATCATCCAGGCAACCGGTCACAATCAGGCAGAAGGAACAAAAAGCTGCATTCAGGCGCATCTTCTATCTCCGAGAAGACCCTACCATAGCAGCGCTTCGCAGCCCTACCCATCCGAAAAAGCACGAATACCCGCAACAAAAATCGCAGGCCTTTGGGCATCTGCGCGCTACCCAATCTTTTCGAGGAGCGGTCCCGACAGCGAGCAGCTGACACCGAACTTGTCGGGCTCGACGTCAAAGTTGGTGATCACACCGTCTTCGATGGTCATGGCAAACCGGCTGAAGCGCGTGGTTCCGAAAAACGGAATGCCGTCGATGTTGATCCCGAGCGTGACCGCATAGGCACCTGTGGGGTCAGCAAGGAACCGAATCTTGTCGCCCGCGCCAAGCACAGTCCGCCAGTTGTCCATCACGAACGGGTCGGAGGTAGCGACCACCGACAGGGTGTAGCCTGCAGCATCCCACCGCTCGAAGTCATTGAGGTAGGTGGGCATGTGGTCGTTGGTACAGGTTCCCGTGAACGCGCCGATCACGCCGATCAAGACGTGCTTTCCGGTGCCGAACAGCTCCGTGGTGGACTGCCCTTCTTTGGAGGGGAACAAGGTGCCTTTAGGAAGAGTGTCGCCAACGGCCGTCATGGGAATCTCGGTTCTGGGGTGGATTGCGGCAAGTCCTCGCGGCCAGGAACTACCGCATTTCGGCGGCCGCTCAAACTAAATTGCAGGCTTTCGAGTCAGAACCCGCCATTCATTCCAGGCAGAAACCGCCGACGGGAACCCCGAGCGGTGAACACGTGATCATCCCTCCCTGCGACGCCCCACGAAGCAGGCGCAGAACCGATCGTGATCAGACCATCGAGCGATCGGGGGCGATCGGGGGCGATCGTGTGCATCAGGCCTCGCGCCGAACAGCGGCGCAGCGACGGCTTCGGAGGGTTGCCGTTCACCCACCACTGAGGGCCATCAACGGAGCGAGAGTCTGCATTTTGCCTTCATCTATGCTGATCCAGTCGTCGAGCAGGATGCCGCCGGTATCGCCCGAGTTGGGATTCAAGCTCCAGTAGAAGAAGCTCTGCATGTCCGAGGCGATCATGTAGTCCACAAAGGCTTCCTGCCAGATCGCATCCCGACCCGTGTTGCGCCCACCAAATTCCCCCGGCACCACTGGGTGGCTGGCCGCGAGGTGGCCGAAGTGTTCGTCCCAGATTGCGGGCATGTTCGCAGGAAAGCGTCCATCCGAGAAGTAGTCCTGCTCGTAGACACTCGGCCCATAGGTGTGGGGACTGTATACAAGGCGGGCGGTCGGGATGTCCGGTGCATCGGTCACCGCCTCGTAGAGGTTTTCCCCCCAGAATGGGTTCGCGGAGCCGTAGCTCGAGCCCTCACCCACACCTTGCACGAACACGAGGGTGCGAGGGTTGATGGTCAGCACCCGTGCCGAAGCGTCCTCCGCCATCGCTCGCCACTCCGACCAGGAGAGCCCGTACGGCTCGTTGAACAGATCGATTCCGACCACGTTGTTGTAGTCGACAGACAGCTGTGCGAGGTCTTCGAGGTCAGCCAGCCAGGCCGCCTCGTCGTACCCGCTGCAGGAAAGGGGAGACTCGGCGAGGTGTCCTGCGGACGAGCTGCAGGTGTGGTGGTCGAGCAGCACGTACAGGTCGCGATGCGCCGCCTCCTCGAGCAGGTGTTCGAGAAGCTCGCGCGATGTGGTCATGTCTTCAACACCCGGCCAAGCTGGCAGGGAGGTGTCGCTTCGCAGCGCTTCAGGCGAGACCGGAATCCGCAGGGCATTGAAGCCCAGAGTCTCCACCCGGTCGAGAACGTCTGCGGTGGTTTGTCCGGTCCACAGACCGTGAAGCGCATGGTCGATGGTATCAAAGCCGAACCAGGAGATTCCCCGCAGCGCGATGACTTCGTCGCCGTCATAGATGCGGTCGCCCTCAACCCAGAACGCATCCGCGCGTTCCACTTCCACACCGTAGATCGTGTCGCTCCACGGATCGGCCGGTGCCGTATCGCCCGCTTCGGTCTCGTCTTCCGCAACCGCATCATCCGCGGGGTCCGGATCGGTGCTTTCAGGGGCAGTTCCCGTGTCTTCTGCCACAGGCAGGGAGTCCACAAAGGGTTCGGATTCCGCCTCCGCTGCGGCAGCCGCCGGGTCACACCCCGGCTCATCGGACGAGACAGGATCCGGGAAGGGAGCGGCACAGGCTGTGGTCAGGACGACAAAGGAGAAAAGCGCGCGATCCATGTGGAGGTCTCCGGGGAGCTTGATCGGGCAGCACCACGACTCGGGAGCCTTTTCCCGAGACACAGTCCACCCGGTCGGCAGCCACGGGGGCAGCCGATTCCTTGCGTTGCACATCGAGCAAAGCGGCGACTCAGGCGGCGGGAGCATCCCGGCGCACTGGGCCTCAGCGCTGCGCTCGCCCCTTCATGTGGCGGGCCCCCGCCAATCTGTTGCTCCAGACCAAAAAAATGTGGTCAGAGGCTCTCCAATTCCTCAAAACCACCGTTGGATGGCATGAATCATCCTCTCATCATCGCTCGGACAGGCCCGTCATCGCGGAAGACGCCAGGCCCAGAGCGACTCCGTGCGCACATCAGGCTCGCCCAGCACGGCGGTGGCTCCCTGCAGAGTGATCTTCAGTCGCTGCTCCTTCGGCAGATGAACCAGCCATCCAAAACCCAGCGCGGCTGCTTCATCGCACGCGTCTCGAGCGGGAGCAGACAGGCTCCGTCGAATCGCTGCTGTGAGCTTCCGATCGATCGCGACGACCGCCGGATCGGTGCCCTCCTCCCTTCCCACCAGTGGATTGCCGTTGATCGGCCGCCCGTGCCACGCCTGCCAGACCAGAGCCGAATTGCGCAGGGTGTCGGTCGAGCCTCCCCCGCGGGGCGTCGGCAGGAAAAACAGCGGAGCATCGCCCGTGAGCTGCTCGAGTCCAGCCGGTGCCGTTGCCCGAAAGACCGGGCGAGGCCAAGCCAGCGCGCCCGATCCCAACGAGTCAGCCGCGACAAGCAACGCGAACCCGATCGCGATCCCATTCGCTCGGCTGGGAGTCTGCGAGGCGATCCACTCCATTCCTGCAGTCGCCAGTGGAAGCAGCAGAATCCCGGCCACCACATGGGCCCGATACCACCGCGCCGCCTGTCCAAGGAACGGAACTTTCGCGGAAAGGAAGCCGCCGGGCAACAGGAGTGGGGTGTCGAAAACTCTGACCACATGGCCATACACCTGCAGGTGATAGCCAAGGCCCAACACCAACATCACCGCGAGAGGGAGCCACAGCACTCGCATGGCTCGCTCCCGCCGCCGAACGATCGCCCCGGTGATCGCAAGTCCCGAGAGGATCGCGCCCAAGTACGAGACATGCGAGGCCGCAATCGCTCCTCGTGCGTCCTCCGCCCAGATTCCGTGTGTGGCTGTGGGCCACACCAATCCAATCAAGTCACCGCTGAGTATCCTATTTTTCGGCAGATCTGGATCGGCGAAGACAGCCGCTGCCAGGCTCGTTGCCCCAGGAAGCTCGGGGTGCGCAGTCGCGATTGCTTCGCGATCGATCAGGATCGCTTGGATCACAGGTAGGGCGATCGCCAGGGCGATCAGCGCCACGCCCAGGATGCGTCGCCCCGATCGCTGCCGCTCGGCGCTCGTAACGAGCTGTCCGCATGCCATGACCAACGCGGCGAAAGCCCCATAGAGCCCTGTATATGCGCCCGCCCAGACACCCAAGCCAAGGCACAGCCCCGCGAGCAAGACCCAGGCCCGTCCTCGCTCGATCGCACGCCACTGGGCGGCAAGCGCCAGTCCGACCCAGCCGAAGGTCTGTGCTTCGGTCATGCCCGTGAACAGTCCACCAGCGAGCACTGGGAGCATCGGTCCCACAAACGCAGCAAAGATCGCACCCCGAACCGATCCCCCCAGCATCCACCGCCACAGCGCTGCGCCGGCCAGCCCGGCAATCCACAGGTTGGCGAGCTGCACCATGCAGAAGGCGAGCAGCGGCCCCCCGATGGAACCGGGTGCAAACCAGATCAGGTTTAGTGGATCGGCCAGCACCCAGTCGAAGCCGCGCGGTGCATCGATCCAGACACCGTGGCTCACCATGGAGCCACTGCGCAGCGCCAGCCAGAGACCCCACAGATGATCGGCGACCTCCGCCCCCGGCAGCCCCGGCAGGTGCGACCAAGGGCGCAGCATCATCGGCCAAGACGAACCCACAGCACCCAAGAGGGACGCTGTGGCAATGGCGATCCAGGCTGCGCTGCGCATCGGGGCTCCGCGGACGCTCCGGAGTATGCCGGAACGGAGCGTGCGGAGTCGACGATCGGTTCGGTGCGGCCACAAACCGATCGACTTGGCCATCTACCGGAAGTGGACTTCACCCACCGAGTCATTGACCACCGATCGCTCCGCCGGGTTGCCATACACGGTGACCGTACCGATCCCGATGTTCTCCACGTCCGCACGCTCCAGCGCGGTCACTTGGATGTCGCCCACGCCATCGGCGTAGACCCATGCTTCCAGCGACGTGAGGTCGCGGGCGTCGACATCAGTGAGGTCGATCACCTCGATCGCCACATCATTCACGCTCCCCTCGAGCGCAATCTCTCCAACACCCTCGGCCCGCACCTCTACCGACACGCGATCCAGGCCCGTGACCCGCACCTCGCCCAGATCGAGACTCTCGATCAACAGGCGGTCGGCCTGGAGGCTCGACGGCGCCTCGGGGGCCGAGTCATCGTATGGCCAGTCGTCTTCGGACTCCGAGCCTCCCTCCTCCGAAGACTCGTCCGCCCCCTCGTCGGGAAGGTCCTGCAAAGTCTCCGACTCCTCCGCACCCTCCTCAGGAAGCTCCAGCAAGGTCTCCGACGCCTCCGCGGGAGCCTCCAAGACCTGACCGGGCCGCAAGTCCACTGTGATGTTGCCCACCGACTCCGACCGAATGGTGTCCAGCGACCAGGCGGGCCCAGAGACCGTGATGTCGGAGATCCCCAGCGAAATCAGCTCGACAATCTGCATGTTGCCGGTCGCCACCTCGCAGGTGGTCGACGTACTCACACTCCCTCCGCTGAAGCCCACCGTCAGGATTCCACCGCTCACACGGGTCTCCAGCATGTCGATCACGTTTCCGTCGCAGACGACGGCCACGCCATCTACCGGCGCCCCTTCGCGCACAACGACATCGACAATATCGGTGGTCTCGATGGTGTCGAAAGCAGGAAGCGTACGGTCCTGCTTCTTGGCGACCCCGTCACCTGTGATCACACAACCAGACAAAAGACCCACAATCAAGACCACATTGGAAATCCGCATCGAAGCTCCTGGGGATGGATGTTCGGCATCGAACACCGGCTCCGACGCCGCAGAACCCCATTCCATCATCCGAGACTCGGTCTGCGCCATTTCCGCGCCAAAGAGGCGTGGTGCCCTTCTGCGGATTGGCCGAGGATCATGCCGGCAGCCCCGCGATGTACCGTCAAAGGACAGCGTCACAAGAGTGTGGGAATGATGTTCCATGGTCCCAAACAATTCCCCACGGACCAATATTTTCAGTGTTCGTCGATCAGATCTCGAAAATTCTTCCCCTCCAGATGCGTGCAATCTCTGGCCGAGATGTCGTACTCTGAGTGATGGGCCCAACGCCCACCCAGCAACGCGAAATCAGGCCGACATCTCGGCCAGAAATCGCCCCAGGACGTGGAGACCGGATGTCGTTTGCAACGTACGACGCCGCACATCATGGCCAGCCCAGCGTCACCACCGCCGCCCGACCGCGAGCCGTCGACCCCTTCCGCGGTCGGCTGATCGGGGAGCGATTCCGCATCATCGGCCGACTGGCGGTCACCGAGATGAGCCGCGTCTACCAGGGGCGCGATGAAGAGACCGGCAAGCGGGTCGCCATCAAGATTCTGTTCGCCTGCGACCGTCGTCCGGAGGTGCTCGCCAAGTATCGAGCGCGCTTCTTCCGTGAGGCCGAGACACTGCTGCGACTCACCCATCCAAATGTGGTTCAGTTGCTCGACCATGGGCTGATCGACCACGACGTACCGTTCCTCGTGATGGAGTTCCTCGAGGGCAACACCCTCCGCACCATTCTCAAGCACACCACACCCACCCCGCGCGCCACCCTCGCGATCACCGAGTACGTCACCCGGGCACTCGGCTCGGCCCACGAGCTCGGCATCGTCCATCGAGACATCAAGCCGAGCAACCTGTTCGTTTCCGGTGGACTCGACGACACCGCACCGATCCATGTGTCCCTGATCGACTTTGGGATCGCCAAGGACCTCGAAGACAGCTCCGACCTCACCGGGCACAACACCATCATCGGTACCCCCTGGTACATGGCACCCGAGCAGACGCTCGGCGACCCCATCGACGGTCGCACCGATATCTACGCGGTGGGCTGCTTGCTGTATCGGCTCTTCATGGGGCGCACGCCATTCGGCGATCGACGGGGCACCGGCGTGATGATGGCCCACGTCACCCAGCCCGTGCCGTCGTTCATGTCGCTTCGCCCGCATCACGGTCTGCCCAATGTGATCGAGTGGACCGTCCGTCGCTGCCTGGAAAAGAATCCCGAAGACCGCTTTGCCGACATGACCGAGCTGAGGCGCGCACTGCATGTGTGCAAGAGAGCGCTCGAGAACCCCTCCTTCCATCCGCGCCTTGAGCTCAAGGATGGACGCGTGCGCAAGGCCGCGCCTCGGCGCTCCACCACCGACGACCTCCCCTATGACACGTTGAGCTTCCCCCAGCGTCGCTCCCCGCAAGAGCGCATTGTTGCCTCGACTTGGTCCATCCTGCTCCGCTCGGTGGGTACCGGATTCTTGCTGGGAGGAATGATGGTCGGTCTGGTTTGGGTATTGTTGGGAGGATGACCGACCGACGCTGACCGCGCAGCGACGCTCCGTCTGGCGAGCCGACCTCATGCGCCTGCCCCATCCGTCTTGGATCACCCCGTTCCTGCTGCCCACTCTGTGGTGGGTGCAGGCCGGTCACCGAGCCATCGGCCGTCGAACCGGCGATCTCGTGAGCCACATCTGGGCCATCTGGAACGGGACCCTGGGCGATCCCACTCGATCCGATCGCTTCTGCTGGCCCGAAGGAATCGACTTGCTGCCCATCTACGGTGGATGGCTCCATACCTTCGTGGGCTCCGCCTTCGCACGGGCTGGGCTCGAGCCCACGGTTGCCCACTCCACGGTGGTCTGTCTCTGGCTCGCGGTGGCCGGCATCGCGGGAATCTCCATCGCGCGGGCATGCGGCGCACGTCGATGGAGCGCCTCGGTCGGGGGTGTACTGCTCCAGCTCGACGGCTTCGTGCTCTACCACGCCATGGATGGACGCCCGGAGCATGCAGGCCTCGGCTTCACCGCCCTGGCCCTCGCAGCCGCCTTGGCTCTCTGGCGATCGGGGGGCCCGATCGCGATCGTCCGCACCGGTCTGATCGGTGCGATCGTGTTCGTGGTGAGCTGGGAGCACGCCCTCTGGCTCGCACTCGCCTGCGCATGGCTGCTTCCATGGCTGCGAAAGACCCCAACAGATGGCCGCGCCATTCGGCGCTGGAGTGCCGCTGCTGCGGTCTGTCTGGCGGTAATCGGTCCATGGATCGTGTTGTTTTTACAGCGGGCTCTGTCGGTTCGCGCGGCAGATGAAGGCCAAGCCACCCTGTTCTTCGCCATCGATCAGTCCATCGCCCTGATCCCCTGGTTCACAGCACCCGGACGACACCCTGGTCGGGGCCTCTTCCTGCTGGCGCTGGCCCTGCCCTGGCTGGTTCCGCGGGCGCATCGAACGATCGCGATCGGGGGGGTGATCGGCCTGATCGGAAGCTGGGTCCTCGCCCTCGGTCCCAGCCCCGGTCTCTGGCGCGGTGGCGACCTTTGGCAGCTCGACACCGGACAGTTCGTGCTGTTCGGTCCGTATGTATGGATCCAGAAGCTGCCCATTTTCGGATGGTTTCACTCCCCAGGGCGCCTGGTGATGGGGGTATCGATCGCAGTGGCGGCGGGTGGTGCGCTCCTCGTAGACCGCCTGTGGTCTCGGCACCGTCTCTTGGCGGTGGTTCTCGCGCTCGCCCTGCCGAGCTTCGCGGCCCGCGAGGCATTCGTGGCAGGCGACTGGCCCCGCCCCGCCTTCGACCTGCCTCCCTACGATGGTGTCGCTTCTCTCTCCCAACATCCCCGCAGAGGAGCGGTCCTCGCGCTTCCTGCAGCACGACAGGGACACCAACACGAGCAGCGGGTGGTCTTCCAGCTGCTCCATCAACGACCAATCACCGGTCACATCTACCTGCCATATCTGGCAGCCGATCAGACTCCCACGCTTGTCGACCCGAGCCCGTTCTTCACTTGGGCATCCGAGTCCCAGCCAACCCACGACGCCGCACCTGCCTTTACCGACGCCGATCGCCGCCGGCTGCACGAGCAAGACATCGCCTTCGTCACGGCCTACTGGCGTGAAATGGACTCCACGCGGCACCGTGCTGTGCACGACGCGCTGGTTGTTGCACTCGGCCCTCCAGTGGCAAACCAGCCCGGTCTGTGGACCGCCTACGCCGTCGAGCCCCCCTGAGCGCATCCGCAGTCCCCAGAAGCTGCGACATTTCAAGACATCTCCGGCTGACTATTCCGAGGGGGAGGGCGTCACACCCGTGCCTGCCTCGAGGGGCAAGCCCTTCCCCCAACCGACCGGAGAACACCGTGAATCGCGCCCTCTTCACCCTCGCAGCACTCACCATCACCACCGGTTGCCACGGCAAGTACAAGCGCAATGCCAATGCTCTGGGCAAGGTCTCGGTCACCGTCCGCGCACCCGCCAATCCCGAGGTCGTGGTGGGCGGTCCGTCCCTCGATGTCGACACTGATGGCGAGATCACGAAGGCCGAGCGGGCCCAGCAGGCTGCACAAGCCGGAGTGCAGGTCGCTTCCGTGATGCTGGGCACCAAGGCCCAGAAGAAGCTCGATAGGGCAGTCAGCTCCAATGAAGCACGAGCGGCTCTGAAGGTCGCGTTCATGGAAGACGTAGACAGCCAGCCCCTGCCCTATACAGTCGGGGAGAAGGGCAAGTCTCGCCTCACCATCGAGATCACCGACTTTGGCCTCGACGCCACCTCGGGTCAGCCCATGGCCTTCATCCGCACCCGCACCACCATCCACAACCGCAAAGGCGACCGGGTCTACCGCGCCACCGAGACCTGTACCCGCACACTCGGTCCGGGCATGGACATCCCGTTTTCTGGTGCCGACGAGCTGGTCGCAGTCAAGCAGCTCGCCGATCTCTCCCCCAAGCGGATGGAGAAGGTGGTGACCGCCGTGGTCGAGCAGTGTGCCGAGGAAGTCTCTGCCGAGCTTGTCTCGCACCTGTAGCCACCCGTCCGAGCCGCCCTCCGCCGGGGGGCGGTCGCCTGCATCCGTCCATGAGATTCGACGGTGCGAGCCACGGACCGATCAGGCTTCGCAGTCCGAGCCGTCCAGGTTCGGCAGACAGGTCTCGACAATGAACAATGGGCTGGCCAGACCGGATGCGTCGGTCACAATGAAGCCGAGCTCGGCCGGCGCTCCATACGCAAGCCCGAGCGCTTCCGAGAGCGGGATTCCAAGCTCAATCCCAGCTTGGAGCACACTGCAAGCCGGCTCCTCACTGCTCAGTTCAGACGGTAGGAACGGCGAGAATCCCGTATCCACTGCACCATCCACAGTATCGTCGAGGAAGATCTCCGCGGTCACGTTGTGCAGATCGCCGTCCGCGTCACTCACGAAAACCGTGGCCACGACCACCGGCATCGAAGTGCCCTCGACATCCTGTAGACCGTCATTCGACAACACGACCTCGATGATCTCGGGCGCAGTCGAGCCGCAGTCCACCTCCTCCCCTTCACCCTCGTCGCCACCGTCGTCGTCGCCGCCACCACCATCGCCGCCGCCGTCACCACCACCATCGGCGCCTGCATCTCCAGTCCCGGCACCCGAGTCGCTCTTGTCTCCACCACCACAGGCCGTGGTGATCAAGAACGTGCCCACCACCAAAATTCCCAGCTTGCTTGTTCGCATGACATCCTCACTTCGACGCGTTCATTTCGCGCACCACCATACACCGAAAGGCGCACGTGTGAGGGGATCTTCATCATTCCATCCCACGCATCGATGATGTCCATCATCCAAAATTTCCCGGAAAAGACGGTTTCCGCCTCACAGGTCCAGCGTGGAGACAAGGGATGCACATCATCGGCGGGAGGCAGCCACCGACTTCATCGGCTCAGCCCGCCGTTGGCCGATCGCAGAAGACCGATTACGCCGTCAGATGTGACCTCCGGTTCCCCGAACGGGGTCCGATGGTCCCTCATCCCCAAGTCCTCCTCCGAACTCCCTCTCGACCCACAACGAGAGTGGACACCCCGGCCTGCCAGTCCGGTCTCCGGAGCCTCGATGTCCTCTGCAGTGCTCCCCACGCTGCTGGTACCGGCCCTCCTCAGCACGGCGAACTCCCAGCCGATGGGTCCGTGGCTCGACGGAGCCCTCCCCGTGGCACCCGACGCTCCGATCGAGCGCATCGGCGCCTGCCCGGAGGGCTACCTCATCCGCGGCATTCAGCTTCCGCTCGCGCCCGACGTCTACACCGTGTGGTTTCCCGATCGCGCATGGGGACGCGCTGAGATCATCGAAGTCATCACGCGAGCCGCCGAGGAGATGGCCTGGCTGTTGCCGGAAGCCGACCCAATCATCATCGGCGACATCAGCACCCGACACGGCGGCGAGCTCCGTGGACACATCACCCACCGCTCAGGCATCGACATCGACATCAGCGTGTACTGGCTGGGGGCCACCACCTACCTGGGCGACAATCCCGAAGCGTCGCCGATGAACCTCGACCTCGAAGCCAACTGGCTGCTGATCCGCAGCATGCTCGACACCGGGATGATCGAGCGCATTCTGCTCGACCAGCGAAACATCGACCGGATCAAGAAATACACGATCGAGAGCGGTGCACTCACCACTGCGGAAGCCGAGCGCATCTTCCCCGATCCCCGGTCGCGCGATCGCTACCTCACCGGTGTGGTCCACCACGCACCCGACCACCAGGAGCACATGCACGTGCGCACTCTGTGCTGGGCAGGGGGGTAACTCCACACGGCCCTGCCACCGCCACCCCCGCAACCTTGCGGCGGTTGACAGTCGGGATGATAGCGTCGCACGATGAGTCACTGGAGTCCCTCAATGCGCGTCCTCTCCGCTTCGACCAAGCTCTTCTGTCTGGCTGCGCTGACCAGTGCCCTTGCCTGCCGTACGCCCAAAGAGACCGAGTCCACCGGCACGGGTCTGACGGTCGACGACTCGCTCGTAGACTCGGACGGTGACGGACTGACAGGTGCCGACGACTGTGACGAGACCAATGCCGCAGTCAACAGTACCGCGGCGGAGATCTGCAACGGGATTGACGACAACTGTGATGGCAACGTCGATGAAGGTGTGACCCTCACGTTCTTCACCGACGCTGACACAGATGGGTTCGGCGATCCGAACACGGCCACGGAGTCCTGTGAGGCGAGCGACGAACAGGTCACCAATGACAGCGACTGCAACGACAGCAACGCGGATGTCTTTCCAGGTGCCGAAGAAGTCTGCAACAACATCGACGACGACTGCGATGCCGAGGTGGACGAAGAAGGAAAGGAAACCTGGTACGACGACAGCGACAGTGATGGGTTCGGCAACCCGGAGACTGCATTTGCGGCCTGTGAACCCGACGGAGCGGTCTCCAACGGCGACGACTGCGACGACGATGATGCGACCGTGAATCCAGCCGCTGAAGAAGTCTGCAACGAAGTGGACGACAACTGCGATGGCGACGTGGACGAAGGGGTGCTGAGTACCTACTACATCGACCTCGATGACGACGGCTGGGGAGCCCCGGAGAGCACGACCGAGGCGTGTGACGAGCCTCGGGGCTACGCCACGGCTGTGGGGGACTGTGACGACGATGCCGCGGCGGTGAACCCCGATGCGAGCGAGGTCTGCAACGCCATCGACGACGACTGCGACGGTGACATCGACGACGACGACCGATCGGTAGACCTCTCCACCGGCACCACCACCTACGCAGACACCGACCGAGACACCTTTGGCGATCCGGCGGCCGCCACCACCGCCTGCACCAGTCCCTCCGGATACGTCTCCGACGACACAGACTGCGACGACAGCGACCCGACGGCCTATCCAGGGGCGTCAGAGTACCGCGACGGCATCGACAACGACTGCGACGGAACCGCCGACGATGATCTCTACAAGGGCACAGGAGACGACGGCAGCCTCTCCGTCTCAGGCACAGTCGACCTCTCCACGGATGCCAGCGGCACTCGCAGTGATGCGGATGGCATCGCATTCGCCGTGACTGCCCTCGCCTCCGACACCATCACCGTCGACACGGCGGTCACAGGACTGGCAGCAGGCGATGAAGTCCTCCTGATCAACCTTCAGGGATCTGACGGCGCCCACTCTGCGGTGGGCACCTACGAGCTCTTCAGCGTAGACAGCGTGAGCGGCACCGACATCACCGTGCTCGGCACGGTAGCGGAGACCTACGGCGAGTCCTCCAACACCGACCTCACCGACCAGACCATCGTGCTGCAGCGTGTGCCCAACTACACCAACGTCACGGTAGCGGCAGGAGGCGTGCTCACCGCTTCCGCCTGGGACGGCGGCTCCGGCGGCATTGTGGCCTTCCGGGCAAGTGGTGCCGTCTCCATCGCCTCCGGGGGCTACATCGCCGCCGACAGCCTGGGCTATGCGGCTGGCGAGACCGGCACGTCATTCAACTGCGATGCCTTCCAGGGCGAGAGCTACGCCGGTCTGGGGGATGGCGACGGTGACGGAGTCTGCACCGCCTACAACGAGATCTACGGCCACTGGGCCAGCAACAAGGGTGGTGGGGGTTCCCACATCACCGGTGGAGGGGGCGAGCATGCCGGTGGCGCGACCGACGGCGACTCGTGGACGGGCGGCACTGCCACCCCTCCCTATGCCGGCTCCACGTACGGCGACGCCACACTCACCACCATGTTCTACGGCTCGGGCGGCGGTGGTGTGTGGAACGGTGGCTCCGATACCCCTGGTGAAAACCCCGGACCGGGCGGAGACGGAGGCGGGATCATCCTGATCGGCGCCGATACCCTCTCCGCCACCGACGCCGAGTCCATCACCAGCTTCGGGGGCACCACGATTCACTGGGCCTCCGGCTCCTGGACCTACGGAGCTGGAGGCGGGGCAGGTGGCAGCATCTGGCTGCAAGTCGACAGCCTCACGCTCGGCACAAATGCTGTCGACGCGTCCGGTGGCTTCGGGGAGGCCACCCACATCCGCCATGGGGGTGACGGCGGGGAGGGTCGTGTGCGCATCGACTGCGTGACCTGCAACGGCGCCACATGGGGCACCGCATCCGCCGAGGCAGCCCTCGATGCCATGGCGGAGCCCGACCCCGGATACACCGAACAGCCCGAGTAATTCCCGCCGCGCGATCAGTAGATCGACACCAGCCCGAGCGGATCGGGCAAATAGGGCGCATCGGGCGAAGCCTCGGTGCCCGCCCGCAGCGTGCAGCATCGGCTGCTGTGCACACCACCCCAGGCGTAGATCAGACCCCCGTCGTGCAGGTCGTCGATGATGGACTGCACGATCCGATCGTCGAGGGCGGGGCAGCCGTGGCTGCGGCCCAGGTAGCCCCACTCGGCGATGTGATCGACCCGGGCGTACTTGGCACCATGGAGCACAATGGCTCGGTCGCGGGCGAGATCGTTGACCCCTGGTTCCAGACCATCCAGGCGCAGCGAGCGGCCGTGGTCGCCCGTGTAGGTCTCGCTGGCGCGAAACAAGCCGAGGCTGGTCTGGTTGGAGAAGGGCTCGTTGGAGAAGCGTACCGCTCGATCCCGGTGGACCCGGTGGCCCGAGCCCTTTCCATGGGAGACGAAGGCGCGATGGCGGAGAGATCCCGTGGCGAGATCCACCAGCCAGAAGCGTTCTTCGGTGCTTGACTGGGAAAAGTCCAGCACCGCAAGAGCCGGCCGGAGCGCGTGGCCATCGGTCCAGGCATGGTCAGCAGCGGTGAGGGCGGCGGTCGCCAGCGCCGGCGGCATTCCAACAGCCACAAGATCGGCAGGTGTGACCACCGACACCGTGAGCACCGCCGAGCCCGGAACCCCGGCCGCTACCTCCACGGCGTGGTCACCAGCCGGCAGCCAACGCGCCACCGACCGGGACCCATCGCCTTCAGGCTGGCCCAGAGGAGGCGTCTCCAGGCGTGCGTGGCACACCCGCGGCCCATCGGTCAGGCCCACCACCATCGGGACATCCCACTCGGAGAGCTCCACGAACACCAGGCCGGCACTGGACAGCTCTACGGGAACCGAGACCCGGTGCGCTTCGACCGAACACGCCGACTCCGCGCCATCGGAACGGGTGGCGACCGGTGCCGACCAGTGGGCTGCATGAGCCGAGACCGCGAGCAGGAGACCAACGAGCATGGCCCGGATCTTAGCAGCGTCTACAGCTCTGCCACCAAACCGGCGCTCGCGAGCCCTCGATGGATCTGCTCCGCCAGCCAGGCGTTGCCTGCCTCACTGAACCGGAGCTGATTGGTGGGAAGAAACAGCGGGTCTGGATCGTCCACGTTTCGCAGTGCGGTCTGGACATCGATGACCGCTACTCCCTGCGCTTCGCCCACCCGAAGAATCACCGGGATCTGTTCGTCGGTCGCTGCCAGAGTGTGCATCACCACAACCGCCCCTTGTCGGTCTGCGGCAGCAACCAGGCGTGCAAGGTGGGCATCAAGTGCACGCTCAAACGCCTGCACTTCGGGCGTGAGGAAGCTTCGATCGGTGTTGAGAAACGCCTCGGAGGGGCGACGAGGCGGTCGCTCCAACACATGGTCGAGGTAGCCCCACAGGTACCAGGCCTCTGCCGTCTCCGGGTCACGCGAGAGCACATCGGTCAACAAGGCATCCGCTCCCGCCCAGTCCTGTTCGACCAGCGCGATGCGGGCTTGATCCAGAGTCCGATGCAACCTCGCATCTTGACCCCGCTCTGCCTTCGAGTCGTCGCGGACGCCCTGCAAGGACCGCATCTGCGCCACGAATGCAGGCTCCGCGCGGACCACATCGAGGTAGCGAGTGGCTTCGTCGAACTGGCCGATCGCAGCACTGTGGCGAAACATGTGCAGGGCCACTCTCGCAGGCAGGCCCCGCCCATCGACGAGCACCTTGAGGGTCTCGAGTGCCGCGGCATGGTCGCCCCGACCGGCGTACAACTGCGCGACCTCTCGAAGCAATGGGGGGTGTCCCGGTTGCTCGCGGAGCGCGGCTTCGACACGAGCGATTTGCTGTGCCAAGGCATCGGTCTCGACTCCATTGGGCGCCGAAGAAGCCCCGAGCGCAAGCGCGACCATCCGGGGGAGGAGCAAGCGGTGGAGCAGGCTCTGCTCGAGGGGTGGAGATGGGTCGAGTGACGTGCGGTGGTTCACGCTCACCACAATGATGTCGGGCTGGTACTCCACCAAGAGAGGCTCGATACCAGCAGCGAAGTGGTCGATGCTCTTGCCCCGAACTCCACCGTTGTAGACCGTTGCACCGGCGCTTGGGGCGCCCGAGACGCGATCGAGTCGCTCCTCAAGCAGGGCCGGGAATGACGCCTCCGGTGCCGTGCCCAGTCCAATGGTGTAGCAGGCACCCAGGCACAAGATCCGCACGGTGTCTGCATCGGCTGCACTGCGGGACTGCAGCCGGCTCGCATCGCCCATTGTCACAGCGAGCTTCACCCCTTGCAGGCCACTCTCCACCAGCACCAGACCCCCAACCAGGCCAAGGACGAGCCACGCAATTCGCTTGAAGCCAGACATGATGCCTTCGCGCCAGGCGCCGTCAGCGACGCGGGGGTGGCGCCTGGTGGCGCTGCTTCTTTTGAAGCGCTCGTGTGAGGCGATTGGCCGTGGCCGCCACCAGCGGAGAGGCCGACGCGCGCCCTTCTTCGATCAGCGGCCACCACTCGCTGGATGTGCGGGCCGCTGCTTCGAGAATGCAGATCTGAAGGTCGTCCTCGAGATCGGGAGCGAGGATACGCCGCGAGAAGCCGTAGAGCTTGGTGGCCGGCAAGGCGCCTTCGTCCCCTTCATCCACCGCCCAGTAGTCGCCCTTGGGCGGTCCGTGGGGGTCGGTGCGCGCAGTGGTCTGCGTGTCGTCGGGGCGCGCAGCCAACACGGCCCGCAGTGCCTCGGTGGTCTCGGCCAGCTTCGGGGGGCTCTCCGGCCGATAGCGCAACATCGACCATGCCGCCGCAGCCCGGACATGCGGGTGGGCCGCTTCGGGAACATGATCGAGGGGTGCACCTGTGGGCCGGTCGATCAGGCGGTATGACGACAGCATGACCGTGGACCAGAACGCCCCTTCCGCGATGCCTTGCAGGCCCTCACCCTGCCGCGCCCACGACAGCGACATCGAGTGCCACGCCCGGTTGATGACCGACCACTCGTCTGCACCGGCATGCGCAAAGGGTGCCCGACGCGCAAATTGTTGGTGCACCTTGTCCACGCAGCGCCCCGCCCACTCCGACGACAGCCAGCACAGCTCCACCGCCTTGTGTACCTGGTCGACCGGCGCGAGGTGCACATACGACTCGGCCGCCTGGAATGCACATTCGCCCCGCCAGGTGTCGGACGGCGGAATCGCCATGCAGGCCGCTGCCGCTTCTTCGGCCTTTCCATCAAGCGCGAGGCGTCCGGAGACGCGATGGAGGCAGAGGATCTGGGTGGAGCCCGGCGGACAGGCATCGGCGTTCGGGGTGACCTCGGACAGCTCCGAGCGGGACTTCAAGCGGAGCACCAGCGTGGACGAGTGGGGGCCAGGCGCGGTTCGGGCGCCAGGCTGGGTCCTTTGGTCTGGCGGCTTCGCATACAGATGCGGACGAGACGTCTGCTGGCGGCAGCGTTCCTGCATCGCATGGTCTCCCACCACCCGACACAAGTTCCCTGAGCGCGCCGGATCGGCACGAATGGCGGCCGCCACCAGCGGCCATCGGGCTTCGGGGGTGGACTCCGACTGCACGAGTAGCGTGGCCACCGACACATCACGCCGCAAGACCTCCACCAGCAACGACGACTTGCACTGGGAGTCGGTGGTACAGGCTTGCCAGCGACTCCAGCTGTCCCCATCGACACCGGCCGGGGCCGGCGTGGACGGGATGGGGTTCGCACCGCATGCTGCGGCGAGACCGGCAACCCACGACCACCACAACACTGTACGGGAGACCCATCGCATCGAGCGCCGTCCGTTCGGTAGAGGCGGTACCGTAGCACAAAAGAGCCCTCCCGCCCGCCCACAGGCGCAGGGCACGGTGTCGAACCCGTCCGGGCCGAAGTTTCAGCCGTTATCCCTTCGCGGAAGCGCGACCATCGACCGATGGGCCCACCGAGGACGCGGGAACCGCGTAGTTCGCGAAGAGCTCCTGCACGAGCCCTCGAGAGAGTCCGAAGTCTGCGAGCGCGTAGTGGTGCGCCCCCTTCCGATTCCGGGGCCGAGCCTGCACCTCGGACTGCACGGCACGCGAGACCTCGGGAGACCAGGGAAGGCCGAAGTGGTGGTGGATGCTGGCCACCGTGGCCAGAGGGTCACGCTTGAGATCGTCAAAGGGGATGTCGATGAGATGCCCGGTGGGAATCCGGGCCCGTGCGGCGAGTCCGCGCTGCAGCTGCTCTGCGAGGAAGTCGGAGAGCTCTCGCCCCAGAGCATGGGGATCGGCGGTCTGGGTGGTGGTGGACAGCCCACGGGTCGACGCGATGAGACTGGCGAAGCTCGGCACCACCTGCTCCGGTTCCCGGTGGGTCCACACAAAGCGTGCCTGCGGAATGCGGTCGAGAATGGCTTCGATGTGGGCAAGGTGGCTTGGCGACTTGAGGGTGAGACGACTCGATGGCGAGCCCGACTGGATGAACCGAAGCACGTCGAGCCAGACATCATAGGCCACGGCCGGGTCGGCCTCCGAGAGCCACCGTGTGTAGGTGGGGATGGGGTAGTTTGACAGCCAGCTCCAGGAGAAGAAGGCCTCATTCTGCAGGTGCATGCACTCCTCAGGCTCTTCGGAACCCGTGGCGTGCTTGGCGTCGAAATCGGTCAGGACCCGCTGCATCACCGCTGCACCACGCTCTCCCGACTGCCGCCGCTGATCGGCGCCGTGGAGGGGAGGAAAGGGCATCGCCACCTCCCACATGGGCAGCGCACGCGCACGCTCGGGCGCCGCAAGCAGCCGGTGCAGGAAGGTGGTGCCGGTACGGGGGAGTCCCAGCACAATTACCGGTGGCTGGAGCGGCATGGCGAAGCGCTCGGGATTCCGGGCCTTCCAAGCGAGCCGCCGAATGCGCTGGCGGAGGGCCCGCAGGAGCTGTCGTCGGGCCGCGAACCGACCTGCGGTGGGCAGCTCCGGGAGCTGCTCCAGCGCGGTGCACACCACATCGAGTCCCGCACGGAACTCCGAGATTTCGCCAAGAGTCGCGTCTGCGAGGCCCGGCTCCTTGCGAGCAGCGCGGAGCGCCTCATCCATCAGCGCGTCTGGATCGAGCCGGCGCGGTGAAAATCCAGCCGACCGCCACGCGCGCCCCACCGCATTGAGCGCACGGATCGGAGTGGGCAGAGCACTCATGCGGATTCCTCCCCTGAGCGGTTGAGATCCTGGACAATTCCCTGGACCAGACCATCGAGTCGACCATCTGTGGCCAGCTCGGGCGACATTCCTACCGACAGCTCGACCCCTTGTCCGTCGCCGGTCACGAGGATGAAGAGGGGGACGACCGGCCCACCACTCGGTACCCAGAACCAGGATGTGGCGGTGTGCCGAGCACAGGACAAGCGCTCAAGAGGATACCGACCCAGGTTCGAGAGGATGGCAGAGGTGCCCGCCTTCCCCGTCTCGAGGGACTTTTCGCGCACCTTGCGCAGCAAGCGCACGGAAGTGCGGGTGGGCAGCCAGCGGAAGAGCTGCGTGTCGACGATGGGCGCCGCGGCATCGGGATGGGCGGCACCGGCCTTGAGCATCTCCACGAATGCATGCACCGGATCGGGCGCATCCACAACCGCGGGCATGTCGATGCGGGCACCGCCTGTGATGTTGGCGGTCGTGTGGACGCCATCGGGGAGATGGCGCCGCAAGTCGACAGGAACCTCGATCTGAAGTGGCTCTTGTGTGTAGCTTCGAGAGGCATGGTGTACGGCCAGCGCCAGCCGCGGCAGCAGTCGCCGGGTGGAGCCCTCGAAGCGGACCCGCCGCCAGGGCATCGGTGTGCCGCGTGGAACCGGATGGGGCATGCCGGTGGGCATCGACCACTCGGGCTTTTCGCGTCCGCGGCCCTTGCCGCCCAGCGAGCGGGCCAACTCCAGGTCGACCACATCAAGCGAGGCTCCCCGAGGCTCCGCACCCCGCAGGACCGCGAAGACATCCTCCGCGAAGTGCAGCAGACCACGACCATCCACCACTGCATGATGACCCCGGAAGACCACCCGCTCCACGTCGCCACGCACCAGGAGGACCTCGACGGTCGGTCCGCCGGGGGTCAGCGGCAGCTGGAGAAAGGGTGCGCCTTGCTCGTCGCGGCCCGACCACCGACTGCCATCGACCACCCGCACCGGCGGCGACCCCCCAAAGGCCCGCCAACGGGACCAGCCAAGGTGTCCTTCTCGTCGCAGTCGCACGCCAGGATGCACCTGCGCGGCTTCGGCCACCGCCCGCTGCAGCGCGGGCCGATCCAGCGGTATGTGCCCCTCTGTCGCGGTGCCTTCCACCACCAGCTGCACCGTGAAGGGCGGACAGATGCGCGCGACCGCAGACCAGAGTCGCTCGATGCCGAACACGGGGCGTGACTGTTCAAGGTGCGGCACATCCACCTCCCGGACCGCACGAGGCATTAACCCTCTTCGTCTGCCACTCCCGTGAAGGGACTGTATTGGTGAGCACAGACTGCCCGCCTCTTGAGATCGATCGGTCCCACACACCGCGCGCTCTTGCTACGTTGCTTGCGATGTCCGAAGTCTCGAAGCCGCTCAAGGTGCTTCCCGTGACCGTCAAGAACTCCATTCGTCCCGTCCCACCGCGGCCAGAGTACCACCACGGGGAGCCTTCTCAGGCGGCCTTACAGGCACGCAAAGACGCCCTCCAGACCGCACGAACGACCGCACTAGCACGTGTGGACGGCCTGGTGCGAGAGCAGGTCGACCTCAGCAGTGGCCTCCATGGCGACCTGGCGGCCATGCAGTCCGACGGCCGCGAGCTCGATGCCCTCGAGGCCGAGCAGCGAGAGACAGGACTCCTGGCCCGGCTCCAGCGCACCCTGAACCGACGAAGCGCAATCCTGGCCCGCCGAAGTGTGTCGGAGAGCCTCCTCGGTCACTACCAGACCGCAAGCCGCCGCCTGCGGGAGGCATCTGCCTTCTGCGACGAGCTGAGCATGTGCGCCTTGGAGCTGCAAGACGCCGTCGATACTCTGCACACCGATCTGGTCCATACCGCCCGCGACGAGCGAGCCTCGGCAGAGCGCATCCTGTCTCTGGAGGCGTCTCTCGACGGTCTCGGCAGCGAGGGCCTGTCTCCCGAGGCGCTCCGGGCCCGCCAGGACCGGCTCACCTTCGAAGAACGCAGCGAGTCGACCGCGCTCACGCTGCTGCGCAGTCGCCACGAGCTGGTCCAGCGCGAGCTTGAGCCGGTCCGCCAATTGCGCGACACCGTCATGAAGCTCCACGATGAAATGTCGGGCTTTGTGATGCAGGCCAACTCTGCGGTCGACACCGCCGGCCGCCGCATCCAGGCTCTGGGAATGGCTGCCGATGCGCCCATGGTGGTGGCCGAGCTGCACGCTTCCCTCGAAAACCTCAGTGAGGCGATGCAGGCCACGGAGCTATATGTCGAAGCCGCGCAGGACCTCGTGACACGGGTGCTCCCCGATCTCTCCGCCCGTCTCGCCGCCCAGCAAGATGTGCAAGGAGAGCTCGATGCTGCCGCCCTCGAAGGGCTGGACCGCGCCCAGGCACGAGCACTGGCCGATCGGGCCCTCCGCGACGCTGCGGAAGCCGAGGTCGATGCCCTCACCGCCGAACATTCCTGATCAAGCGAGCCCCCTCGGTGACCCTTCCGATCGACCGCCCCGGCCCCTACCTGCGCGCCCTGTCCTGGGGGCTCCACGCGCTCGCACCCCACGAGGACTACGTGCCGATGAACGCTGCGCGGGCACATCTCGCGGCCCTCGACCCGGCGATGTCCGGTGCGTTGCTGTCTCCTGCTGCGGTGGACGAAGCCTCCGGCCTGCCGGCATTTTCATGGATGGAGCGCGTAGAGGCTGAGGCCATCCTTGCCCGCCGGGGCAGCGCAGACACCGATGTCGGTGATGAAGCGCTGGCTCGAGCCCACCGCATGGATCCGGCGCTCGCCCGGCGGATGGAACAGCGCCGGGCCCTCCACCGCCACCTCCGCACCTTCCCGATCCTCCCCATGTCCACCCTCACGGTGGTGGTGCGACAGGTCCACCCTCGCACGGTGTTTTCCCTCCGCTACGATCGGGTCGCACCGATGGGCGGCTGGATGTGCGTGCGGGTCGATCTCTCCGGTGCCTGGGGATGGACTGGCGACGAGCTGTTCCAGGTCCACACCGACGACACGGTCACCGCCGTGCCGGGTCTGCAGCACCTGTTTTCCCGACATGTGCTCACCCCCCTCGTGGCCCTGTTCGACCAGGTGCAGGCCGCCACCGCGGCCGAAATCACCCGCATTACCCGCACCTTTGTGGGACCGTTCTGGTTCCCTGGCGGGCCGGTTCCCGACGATGCCCCCGAAGCTGCTCATGGCGCCTTGGTACTGCATCTGTCTCAGGCACTCCTCAGCCGCGAGATCACCCAATCTCACCACCGAGACCCCTGGACGCCGCGGGTCCTTGGCGAGCGCCTGCCCGAGGGCTTTGGCATGTTCCGCGAGCGCCGGTTCGCCGCCACACCCGCCCGTGTGGCCCCGCTCCAGGCCTGGAGCCGCAGCCGCGGTGTCGACACGGTCGTGGTCCCCATTCGGCCAGTCCGAGGAGGCTGACCGACACCGGTCAGGTGAGCCGAGACGCCACGAGGCGCCGGTGCACCATGTGCAGGTCCATCATCTCGCCCCGCTCCTGGAAGTATCCGTGGAGCTGACGGGCACACTCGAGCAACACCAGCTCGCGTGCAGGTCCAGCCTTCCGAACCGCTGCATCCACCACCTCCTGGTGCGCATTCAGCGTCAAGTGACAGGCCAGCCGCACCGCAGGCGCCTTTGCAGTGAGCTGTGGCGTGCCCGGACTGCTGCCCACGAGCAGGAACGCCAGTGCTTCGACCCGGGGAAAGTGCCCCACGTTGGTGCGCACCCGCGCAAACTGCTTCTCCAGCACGTCGTGGCACTGTGCCGACAGCTCCGCGCGAGCCTTTGCTTCGCCGGCCATCGCTCGCATCACGAGCGGGCTGTGTCGGTCCACAAAAAAGCCCATGATTCCACGCTCATCATCTGCTGTAAGCTCGACCATGGGGGCGTCGGAGTCATCCTCGGAGAGCGTGAGACCGAAGAACACGCCACCGGCCGTCCGCCCGAAGATGGGCTCCAGCCGCGCCCGCAGAGGCGACAGGCGGTCATCATCGGCAACGTCGAGCGCACCCTGTTGAGGGACCTCCGACGCTGTCTGAGAAGGCACCGTTCGCTCGCGGTGGAACCGGGCCGCGTAGGCTTCAGCCGATGCGCGGTCAGCGCCACTCCATCCTCCCGCCTGGAGCTTCTCGACGAGGTCGGTGTACAGCTCGTGGCGGGTCATGGTGAGCAGCTCGCGGCTGGCGTCGTCGATCGACGAGGCTCCGTCATCGCGCCACAGCAGGCCATGACAGGGCACTCCCGCATCCAGCGCTTGCAGCGCACTCCAGGTTCCCCGTCCCCGAACGAAGACACCGGTGGTCTCATCAAATTCGCGACGCAGACCCAGCCAGCCATGCATTCCCGGCATGTCGATGCGTCGACGCACCAGCCAGCTCGCACTGTTCGGGTCGTTCAGGTTCCACCACACGGTGGGAGGGTCGTCGAAGCGAAGCGGCAGGGCGTCCGGCCCCAGTGCTGCGTGGATGACCTTCAAGTGGTCGAGTGTGACGGCGTAGGTGTCGGGCTCAGCGATTTGTACTCCTTCGAGGGGATGCGCCGCCCGTCGGGGACTCTGCATGACCGACTCGAGGGTGGTGCGTTGGTGATCGCTGGCCCGCAGCCACGGCAGCGTGAGCAGCGTCGCCGCACCCAGGTGACCGGCCAGCTGCAGCAGCGCATGTTCCGCACGCGCCCGTGCCCGTGTGGAGTCCACAGACAACACCTTCCAGTCCTGCATCCGTGCACGGCGAAGATGCTCGAAGAGACAGGTCAAGCCTGCACTCCAGTCCACCCCATCGGGCGCAGACGCCCGCACGGCAAACCCAATGCCGGGAAGACGGGGCACTGCTACCGGGGCCTGCCACCCATTCCCCGATGGAATGGGCGTGTGCAAGCAGGCACCCAGCCACACAATCGCCTCTTCATGGGCATCGTGAGGAACCTCAGGGCCAACATTCCAGCCCGAGGGACCGAGAACCGCCACAAGCAGACGCTCCGCAGACAGCGCGGGCGTGGCGAGGTGTCCCCAGCCCAGCTTCCGCTCGATCGCCTCAAGCTGCGACAGATCGCTCGAGTCGCGTAGGTGGATCACGGTGTCTGTGCCTTGGGCGGAGACCAGCTGCGCCAGAGACACAGACTGGCCGTCTTGGGCGGTGCACAAGGGCCGACGCCACAGTGCACTCGACGCCGCGGGCCCCGCCGCCGGGAAGCTGAGGTCCAGCCGCACCCCCGCCCCTTCGTCTACGAAGTGTGGCAGTCCCATTCGCGCAGTGACTTCGGCGAGGAGACGGTGGGCCGCAGGCCCGTCCGGCAGGGCTTCCACCAGCCTCCAGATATGGGTGAGCACAAGGCTGCTCAGCTGCTCCCGCGCGATGCGCTCGGCGGCCGCTGTGTCCAGCACCTGGTCGATCTCGAATGCCACGGAGAGTCGGGAGATCGGCTGCGCCAGAGTCCCCACCCAGCGGGTGGCCTCCGAGCCACTCACGCGGGCCACGACCCCTCCTTCCTCCGGATCCGACCACAGCGGCGGTGGCCCCACGCGGTGCAGGGTGAGGGCCAGAGTACCGCCTGGAAACGGGACGGGAATTCGCACCACAGTGCGGTCCTGGTCGCGGCCGAGCATTCGCTGCACGAAATCCGCATCCGCGGTGGTGGAGAGCCGACCGGGTGTGACACCCTCGAGCTGCTGCTCCAAGGTACGAGCCTGCCCCGGTGTGAGGATGAGTGCGGGAAACGGGAAGCGTCCCGGGTCGGCGCTGTTGGTGACCATGTCGACATCTTCTGGTCGGGTCCAAAATACCGCCGCTCGATCTCCCGTGGCCGCCGCAACGGCCACAATGCGACGGAGGGCATCCAGAGTGATGTCGGGACGCGGTGCCAGCTGCGCGATGGTCTCGGGGAGGGCTTAGCCTTCCACGGTCGGCCCGCCGTCCGGCGTCTCGGTCGGGGCCTGGACGAGCTCTGGGAGCGCCGGTGGCTGATAGCGCTTCTTGCCCTGTGCACGGACCATCTCGGTCACGCGTGGCTGCACCGCATGAAGCATCCGGCGAAAGGCTTCATCTCGAACGATGTCGGACTGGTCGGCGGTCTTTCGCAGAGAGTCATCGCAGATCACTCCGTACAGTGGCAGCGACGCCAGCTCCGGAACCTGCGTCTCGGTGATGATCACCCCGCCCACCACCAGTCGAACCATCTGGTCTTTCGTCCTGCTGAGGCCAAGGAAGCCCCGGCGACTGCCATCATCGAACTGCACGGTCTTCTTCGTCGCCATGAACGAGCGGGTGGCCCGATAGCCAAAAGGCGCGGAGCCGTTGAGCAGGATGGGCACCGGCGTGTACCGACAACGGGTCTCGACAAGCTCCTGCTCCGGCGTGACTGTGCGCCCCTTGAACCGATGGAACCACCCACTCTCGAACTCCGCCATGATGTAGGTGCCCGCCAGCCCCGACTCGGGCATCCCCACGGAGCCCTTGCCCGCGTGATCGAGATCGAGGCGGACCGTTCCGGCCGAGGAGCCATTTCCGCTCTCGACCCGCAGCACCTTCGGCTTCCGCTGCAGCAACGCATTCAGCGCGATGGCGAGCTGCACCACGTGACGGTACTCGCTCTGGGACTGGCTGGCGAAGAGGTAGTCGAAGAGGTTCTCGAGCTCTTCCTGCCGATAGGGTCGGCCCCCGACCCACCCCACCACAAGCCGATCTCGGTGGGTGTCGACCGCGATGTAGGTGGCCTTTGCGAACACCGCCCCCTGGATGATCTCCAGCACGTACTGCCGGGGATCACGCAGAGAGAACTCCTTCATCTTCTCGACCGCCTTGTCGCGGGCCAGCGAGAAGCGGCGACGCTCCACAAAGGTGCCGGGACTCCGGCTGCGCTCGAGCAGTGCGTCCATCGCGCTCATGGGTGATCTCCAGTGAGCCTGCGTGCGGCATCATTCGAAAGCTCGGCGAGCGTAGAAGGAGACTCCAGCCCCTCTTCGATCAGCAAGGCATGCAACAGACCGAGCGCAGCGAGCAGTGGATTGTCGCGCGCGGCGGTGGCATGGGCCTGGTAGGTCTGGTGCTGGCGGTTCACGAGCAGGCAGCGCTGCTGGAGCTTCGCAACCATCCGGATGCGGGTGGGCCCCGGACGCTGAAACAAGCCCCCATCTTCCGGACCATTCACCACCAGTGCCTCTCGGGCACCACGAGCGAATTCTCCCACGCGCAGCTTCAGTCGACGTCCGATGCGATGCTCGACCAGCTGCTCGGCTGCCACCATCATCGCCCGCTCGCTCGACCGGAGATCGGCCCGCATGAGCAGGCGGGGCAGCAGGTACAGCTGGTCAGCCGGCGTGAGCATCCGACGATTCCGGCCCAGTACGCCCGAAGACCAGGTCTCCATCAGCAGCGCACGCGTTCCGGGATGCTCCGGCAGCAGCCGCGTGCCCGATGCTTCGAGGTGCTCGGCGAGGGGACCGGAACCGCAGGCCATCAGCACATGACCCTGGGCGTCTTCCTGGGCTTCCACCTCCGCCAGTGAGAGCGCTTTTCCACGGCGGTCCACCAGCATGACCCGGTCGGAGTACGCCGGACGGTCGCCGTGTAGGCCGGCCGCCACCAGCTCTTCGGCAAGGCGCGCATGCCAAGGACCGGGGTCCTCGCCCTGCTCCACCACCACTGCGATGTGGTCGATCAAGCGCGCGCGCAGCAGGTCGGCCGCACGGGCGACCACCTGCATCGCTTTTTCCCAGTGTTCGTCGCAGAGCACGTTGTCGCGCGTGAGGGTGTGCTCTAGACGGTCGTACTTCACCTTGAAGGTGAGGTGGCCAAGCCGCCGGGCCCAGTCCTCGAGGCTGGCCCGCTCGGTGGTGTGCACCAGGGTGAGACCGCCGTTGTAGAAGCCGTAGCCGGGAGTGTCGGTCACGCCGCAGACCACCTCGACCGCGTCTTCGATATGATGCACGAACAGCTCAGTGTCGACCGACAGCGGCCGACTGACCGCCTCCGGCCCCGGGCCGACGGCAGTGACCGGGTCTTCGAATGCCGCGAATGGATCGGCCATGTCGGGGGCCGCCGCTTCCTCGGCTTCGGTGTTGTCCCAGAAGATGACCGGTACGCTCGAGTGCTCGCACCAGTAGGACAGCACCCAGCGAGCCTCCGCGCAGAAGGCCGGCACCCGGTCGGCAGCCATGTGCTTGAGCAAGGTGATCTTGGTGCCATCCACGGGTGTGTCGATGCGCACCTTGTCGTAGCTGCGGTCGCGATGGAAGATCAGCTCCCAGTTTTCACCGTGTCGGCCGGTGCGCAGCAACACCGCATCGGGCTGGATCGCGAAGATGCTGGTGAAGCCGATGCCGAACTTGCCAATCTTGGTGAGGTCGTCTTCCTTCGTGCTCGAGAACATCCGCGTGAGCTGGCTGTCGATGATGGCCTCATCCATCCCCTCGCCCCAGTCATCGACATGGATGGCGACCACTCCAGGCTCCGTGTCCCCGGCCTTGGCTGGCGTATACCGCACGCGAACCTCAATGCGGGGAGTTCCAGCGTCGATGCTGTTCTGGACCAGCTCGCGCAGGAAGTCGAGCGGACGGGCAAACTGGTGCACCAGGTTGTCGAGGGCTTCGTCAGCCAGCCCGCGCGCAGAGTGCGATTCGATGGTCATGGCCCCTCTCGGCAGCCGGGATGGCGGCGTGGATGCAGTCTAGACTCTGCGGCGAGCCCAGACGCGGGCGAATCCTACCCACCCGATGCGCTCGAAGCCAAGCCGCTGCATCTCCAGAGCGCACATCGAGCTCTTCCGCCGGGTCTGTCCGCACCACCGAGGCACCCCTGCGCTGTCACCAACGGCGCGGGCCGAACGCTGCGTGGGACGCCGTATCCTCAGCGTCGCTGCAGCGAGACGACCGGATCGACCTCAACCGAGCCGTCGAGGATGGACACAAGCTCGGCACCATCGTCATCGAGCAGGTGACGACGGAAGAAGGCGAAGGCATAGGTGGCCGTGATGTCCCAGCCCCGGTCTTGCGCCAAGGTCTCACACGGACCCAGCGTGGACACCTCGATGCCGAGGTTGAAGCTCTCGTGGCAGGCCCCGGCCACGGAGATCCAGGTGTAGTCGAGACCATCCACCTGGTCGAACTCCGCCTGATCCGAGCCACCATCGTCGGGCTTGCTCATCGCCATGACCGGACCGTTCATGGTGGTGTGACCGGTGTCGCCGAAGAGCCCCCGAATCCCACCGTCCAAGGTGAGGACGGCCTGAAAGCGGTCATCGACCAGCTCGCCCGAAAGAAAGACAGCCGACTCCTCGGCGGTGCAG
>CAJWOS010000020.1 GCA_913044235.1 uncultured Pseudomonadota bacterium | reverse complement strand
CGAAGACGAAGACGAGGGAGACTACGAAGACGAAGACGAGGGAGACTACGAGGACGAAGACGAGTACGAAGACGACTGATCCCGATCCGCCCTGCGGAATCCACACACGGGACCTCGCTGGTCGGGGTCCCGTGTCTCTTTGTCCCGCCCGAGTCGGTGTCCCTCCAACAGGGCATGGACCCGCAGACCCATTTTTTTTGCCCCAAAATTCGCGGAGCATCGTTTGATGATCTCACTGGCCCCACCAACGCCCCTCCCATCGACGCAATCCTCGATGCCCAGCACCAGCCATCCCGGCCAGGACACCTCTAGACGCACTGCTTCGCAAGCGACACCACAAAATCCACACCGCTCGGGACGGGTCCACACAGCCCGTCGGTTTCCCAGTCACCGCAGTCCATTCACTTTGTGGCACTCTGCAGCGAACCATCCCCACGAGTCCATGCGCATCCTCCATCCAACCTTGCTCGCTGTTGGCCTGTTGCCCACCATGGGATGCGGCGACAGCCTGGTGTCGGGACCGGCACTCGAGGTGCTGCTGGGCAAGCAACCCATCCCCGACAACCCCCGCTGGCTGCACATGTGGGTTGACGAAGGGGCCGAGGGGGTGCTCGTTTCCTGCGAGCTCGCCCGCCCCACTCGCAGGGTGAACGAGGAGAGCCGAGACACCGTCATGCTCGACCAGGTCTGGATTCCGCCGCCCCAGTGGGCGGAGCCTGTGGCCTGGACCGAGGAAGACGACTTTTCCTGGGCCCTGTCCCTGCACCTGCTCGTAGATGGTGATGTGTTCACACTCGACCGCGCGGCCATCGGCTTCGAGGCCCAAGACCTTGCCATGCTCTCCGGCGTGTGGGGAATGGCCGACTCCGTGGCCCGGCTGCATGGGCGCGGCGAGATGGATCTCCTCGGGCGGACTGTGGTGGCGGGTGAAGTGCCTCCCGAGCTCGACGATGACGGCCGATCCTGGGTGGGCTTTGCCCAGGAGATTGTGGTCGCAACCAGCACCTTCGTGGGTGCCGTGACGGCGATCGACCCTGAAGACCAGCAGGTGTTCAACAACGAAGGCATCCCCGTGCGTCGCCTCTCATCGCTCGACGACACCAGCATCGCCCTCCTGTTCGGCCAGCCTTTTGGTGGCGTGGACGTGGCACCCGACTGCTTTGATTCCGACGATTTCGAAGCAGAGGAAGAATACGAAGAAGCGGAAGAATACGACGACAGCGAACACTCGACTGCCGCCTCTGCTGCACGGACAACGCCATGACCGAGCTCGAATTCCAGACCCTGTACCGAGACACGGCCGCCGCCGTGCGTGCCCGGTGTCGAGCGGTGTGCGGCAACCACGCGGATGCCGATGAAGCGCTGCAGGAGACCTTCCTTCGCGCCTGGCGCGCCCGAGACCGCTTCGATGGTCGACACCCTCTGGCATGGCTGATGACCATCGCTCGCAACACCAGCCTCGACATCATTCGGCGCCGGCGTCCCTGGCGCGACGATCCGCTGGTCTGGCTGAAGATTCCGGCCCCAGAGAAGGCCTCGGCAGGCGCTGCGGTCGATGTGAACCGGATGCTCGAAGACATCGATGCCGAAGACGCCGCCATGCTCCGACTCAGGCACGCCGAAGACTGGCGGATCCACGAGATCGCCGAGCACTTCGACACGTCTCAACGAACCGTGCGCCGCCGCCTGGCTGCCGCTGAGTCCCGCGCACGAACGCTGCTGCAAGCAGGAGGTGCGGCATGACCGCAGAAGCTCCGATTTCCCGGCTCGACCTCGAGCGCTTTGTGCTCGGGCGGCTCGACGCCCAGGTGCACGCCGACATCGACGCCCGATACGAGGCCGATCCCGAGCTCCGTGCACGGGTCGACCGCCTGCGGTCCGACATCACAGCGGCCGCCGAAGATCTCCCTGCGTTCACCATTCCACAGACAGCGTCGCCCTCGCTTCAGGTGGTCTCCGAGCCGTCTGCGCCGCCAACTCGGCGCACTCGACCGATGCTCGCCATCCTCACAGGGGTGTTTGCCGCAGCTGCGGGCGTCATGCTCGCAGTCCAGCCCAGCCCCCCGCCCGCCGAAGTCTTCCGCGGAGACTTCGACCTCTCGGTTGAACGGGTCCGCGCCGGCTCAGGTATCTCCGTCGGCCTCATCGTGGAGGCCCGCACCGGAGACAACCTCCAGTACACCGTCACCCCCGACGCTGACGGCTGGTGGATGGTGGCCAACATCCAGGATGATGGCGAAGTCGCCATGTGGACGCCCCCACGGCGTGCCACCGCCGGCACACCCGACCAGGCCGCCGTTCAGCTCGACGCCTACCCAGGCGCGGAGCGGGCCTTCTTCATCCTGTCCGAGGCGCCTCTGGAGCTCGACGCAGTCCGCGACGCCTACGCCCAAGCCTACCGAAAGCCCCTCGCCGATCTCGACACCCTGCCGGGGCTGCCCGCCAAGCAGCGGAGCATCCTCATCGTGAAAAGCCCAGCGGAATGATCGCCCGTCTCTGGACCTGCCTCCTGCTCCTGCTCGCCCCGCTCTCGGCCCTGGCCGAAACGGTCCGAGTGGGCATCTTCGTGGGCAACGACATCGGCTTTGGAGAGGACCAGACCCTCGGGCATGCCGAGCGGGAAGCCCGCGAGATGTCGCGGGTCTTCTACGAGATGGGCGACATCCCTCGCGAGCGAACCTTTCTCGTGACGGGCGCAAAAGCGCCCGAAGTCCGCGACACCTTGTACCGGGTAGAGGCTCAAGTGCGCGAGCTGTCGGTGCAGGGCCACGATGTGCAACTGCTCTTCTACTACTCCGGACACGCCAGCCGAGAGGGACTGCACTTGTCGGGCACACTGCTGCCCATGCCCGCGGTGCGCTCCTGGCTCGAAAGCTCGAGTGCGCGCGTTCGGGTTGCCTTTCTCGATGCCTGCGAGAGCGGCACGCTCGCCCGCAGCAAGGGCGGCTCGTCCACCGAGGTGGTGGACCTCAAGGTCGATGATCAGATCACCTCGCGCGGCCTGGCCATCGTCACGAGCACCGGACCGCTCTCCGTCGCCCGCGAGTCCGATGCCTATGGCGGCGGCATCTTCAGCCGCGCGCTCCTGACCGGTCTGCGGGGCAGTGCCGATGTCGACGCCGACGGTCGAATCACGCTCGAGGAGGCATACCAGCATGCCTTCGAGAACACCGTGACCCGAAGTGTGTCCGGCACGTCAGGAGTGCAGACGCCCGAGTACCGCTTCGACCTCGAGGGGGTGGGGGACGTGGTGCTCACCCGCATTCCCAGTCGCGCTGCCGGCCTCATCCTGCCGACCGAGCTCGAAGGGACCTACACCATCGTGAGCGTGTCTTCGGGTCAGGTGGTCGGCCGCATCGAAAAGAAGCCCGGCAAGGAGCGTCGGGTGGCGCTCCCACCAGGTCGATACGTAGTGCGAAAAGTGCGGCGTGAAGACGTATTGCTGTCGGAGGTTGACCTCGCCTGGGGCGGCGACCGCCTGCTCGACGACCGACAGATGACCAGCGTGGAGCTTGGTGACCCGCTCACTCGGGGCGGCTGGACGGATCGCCCCGTCCGTGTGTCGGTGCGAGGCACCGGTGCCACCCGCTACCTTGCGGGCAATCCGGGCAGCATGGGCGGCGAAGTGGCAACGCGCGTGCGCATTTCGCCGCGCCTCCGCTTGGATGGCACCGTCGGGCATGCGCGGGGTGAGCGTGACGAGTGGGAAGGCTGGCTGTCGCTGCAGACCACACGAGTGGCCGCGGGGCTCTCGATGCAGTGGCCACGAGATCGCGTGGACTTCAGTGTGGGTGGCGGGCTGCAGGGCATTCGCACCCGCCAGTATGTCGAATATCTTGAGGCGCCTGAGTCTGAAGAACCCATCGAAAAAGCGCTCGTCGATATCCAGCAGATCCTTCCCGGCGCCTACCTGCAAGCCGGCGTGCATCTTCCCGTGGGCCCGTGGGCCGGCATCGAGGTGGGCACCCGCGCCAATGTGATGCTGGGACTCGTCGACGACGTGCGCCAGCCCATGGTCGAGCTTCAGGGACTTGCCGGCCTCACGATCGGCATGGGCGGCCGCAAGGTGAATCGAGCCGAGCAGCGCTGAGTCGGTGTCAAAGCCTCCACCGCTGCGGCCCGATCCAGACCGGTCCTCCCCTGCGGCGCCCACACAGTTGACGGCTCCGAGAGGCCACGCCTAAGCTCTGCCAGACCTTGTGTTGCTCTCCGCTCGTCGGGCAATACCAACCGCTCAATGTTTGGACGACCAATCCTTGTGGGCCGTCATTCTCACCGGCTGGTGCGTCCCTTTCTTCTTCCTGCTTGGAGCTTGCACATGCCATTCAGCCAACCCTTGACCCGACGTCTGAAGAGAGTCTTCGGTGCCAGCAACGAGTATGTTGCCTTCGTGAATGAGGACACGGTCGGTGATATCCTCACCACTGACTTCCCCGTGCCCGGCCGAATGCAGGCTCGCACCAGCAAGCGACGACAACTGGCCAAAATGAGCCGAGAGTACAGCGCTCTCAAGGCCGACAACCTGCCCGCCCAAAAGGCCAAGCTCCTCGACATCCTGGATACCGCAGACGCATGGTTGAGCACCCACGAAGATGACGAGGACGCCCCTTTGTTGGGCACCGTGCACAAGATCAAGCTCCTGCGCAGCCAGGCGGTGGAAGAGCTCTTGGAGCTCGAAGAGAGGATCGATGATGCAGGGATTGTCATCCCGGAGCTGACCGCCTTGGATGCTCTCGACAACGACCAGGTGTCACACGCGCTCATCGGCCAGCACCGCACCGAGCAAATCAACCGACTGGTCTCCGAGTACAACCAGCTCCAAGAAGCAGATCTCGACGGCCGAAAGGCCGCGCTTCTTGAGATCGTCTCTACAGCGGCAGCCTGGCTGATGGACAGCCAGCATGTGCAAGACCCGGAGGCCAAGCGACGGGCCATTCAGCAGGTACTCCGCTCCACACAAGAGGAGCTGAGCGTGGTGTCGGCCGGGGCGATGAACGTCGACCGTGCGGAAGGCCAAGACACTGCGCAGCCCGTTGAGATCGGGCGGACTGAGGAGGGCATGACGGCCTTTTCCGTTGGCCTCGCCGCCAACGATGTCCGGGGCATCGGCCAGTTCATTGAAGCGCTAAAGGGCGCCCACACGGCCGACACGGCCTACCACACCCAACTGGCCGGGGCGATCGACGACACCCGCACCGGTGCCACGGCCCTCGCCAGCGGGGATTTCGGTGGAGCCTGGGACCGCGTGATGGAGGTCTTGGAAGCGCCGATCGTGAGCAAGATGTTCAGCGCCATCGGCATTGTTCTTGCGGCAAAAGCCCTGAAGGCAGCCTGGGACGACCGCAAAGCTCTGCGAGCAACCGTGAAGGGCGCCAGCGGCGACCTGCTGGTGGCCGCCACCTACGGCCTTGCCAAGGTCACACGGCGCTTCTACCTCGTGCTGAAGACCTTCATCTTTGCCCTCACGAAGGGTGTGATGCACCTCATCACAGTGATTTCGGGTGGACTCGGGGTGCTCTTCACCGAGACAGCAGCCATCGCACTCACCCTCACCGACGCCACCATCACGGTGGGGCTTGCGATCAAGGGCGCCTACAAGGCCTGGAAGGGTACGCGTGGCAAGAACCGCGCTCGATTCGCCACCGCGATGATCGACGCAGCCCTGCTGGAATGGCAGGAGCGGGCGCGCGGACGCGAAGAGGACTTCCGACCCGGCCCGGCCTTGATCCTGGTCCAGCGCTTCGGCCTGAAGAACGAACAGATCATCGCCGCGGCGGACGACAACGCGGTGAAGACGTCGTTGGTTCAAGAGATCATGACCCACCTCAAGTCCAAGTGACCGCTCGACGACCGTGCGCTGCCGTCGTCTCAGACCTGCGATAGCTCTGTGGTCTCCATACGACGCACCACTACAGCAGGGCCAGCTGCCGCACGATCTCCGTGATGCCATCGTCCAGGGGGCCGGTCAGCGTGTTTGTAATGGTGGGCTGACTGGTCTCGGCAAGCATCGCATCACACACCGCCACCCGCTCGCTGTCCTCGAGGTAGTCCAGATAGGCATCCAAGCACTTCGCCACCGCTTCGAGGGCGGAGCGGTATGCGCGCACGGTGCTCTGACCGTTCACGTTGTCGAGGGCAGCGACCAAGGCGTCCTGAGGACTGCCGAGGATCTCCGAGAAATCGCCCGTGAAATAGGTCCGACCGATCTCCTCGAACTGCGGATCTCCTGAGTCCAGCAGGAGTGTATGCAGGCGCTGCAGCCCTTCACCGACGGTCTTCAGACCGCGATCGATCACGGCCCGTGTGGTTCCCCATGACGCCACCAGCTCGGCGCCGACCGTGGGATCGGGTGCCGTCTCTACATCGAAGACGTCCAGCATCGACCCCATCGCTTCGATGTTGAGTCCATCAAGGGCCGCTTCGAGTCGCAGCGCGACCGCTTCAACGGCCTCTTGCAAAGAGACGACCGCGGCAAGCGATTCGTCGACCTGCCTAGTCAACGTGCGCGATTGCATCGAGGAACTCCACAGTGGATGATTGAGCCTGAGATCCGTGGGACGATGCCGGACTGTACCACGACGGCACGTCGCCATTCCCGCAGGCCAAGCGTCAAGACGACTCGCTCGGATAGCAGTCCGGCACGAAGGTCTGCTCACTCATCGGCGGCCGCACGTAGCCGTCGTCATCCTGCAGCGGCGGCAGCTCGATGGGCTCCGGCACCACGTCCTGGTAGTCGAAGCGACTGAGCAAGTGCTGGATGCAGTTGAGCCGGGCCCGCCGCTTGTCGTCGGACGGCACCACCATCCAGGGTGCCTGCTTGGTGTCGGTGTACTCGAACATCGTGTCTTTCGCGCGCGAGTAGTCGGTCCACCGGCTGCGCGACTCGAGGTCCATGCCGCTGATCTTCCAGCGCTTCACGGTGTTGTCGACCCGGTCCCGCAAGCGGCGCTCTTGTTCTTCTGCGCTCACCGAGAACCAGAACTTGATGAGCCGAATGCCCGACCGGATGAGCAGTCGCTCGAACTGAGGAGCCGCATGCAGGAAGTAGATGTACTCCTCTTCGGTGCAGAAGCCCATCACCCGCTCGACGCCAGCGCGGTTGTACCAGCTCCGGTCGAACATCACGATCTCACCGGCGGCCGGAAGGTGCTGCACATACCGCTGGAAGTACCACTGGGTCTGCTCCCGCTCGGTCGGCTTCGCCAGCGCCACGATGTGGGCAAACCGCGGATTGAGGCACTCCGCGATGCGCTTGATGGTGCCCCCCTTGCCCGCCGCGTCGCGTCCTTCAAACACAATGACCACGCGCTCGCCGGTCTCCCGAATCCAGTACTGGAGGCGCACGAGCTCCGCCTGCAGCCGCTCCAGCTCCCGCTCATACAGCTTCTTGGGCAGGCGCTTGCGGCGGGTCGCCGACGAGGACGGGGTGGGGTGTTCTTGGGCATCGGTCATGGCTGCTCCCAGAGGCCCACGCCCATTCGACGCATCGAGCCCCCATCACTGTCGCATGGTTCGGTCCACGACCTCGACCACACGCCACGCGCGTCAGTCTGTCTCGCGCGCGGTGAGCCAGTCCATCAACACCCGGGCTGGCCGGTCGTCGGGGTCCGCTTCGAGGTGGGCCTGGAGCGTGGTGCGGGCCACCCCGATGTGGTCTTGCAGCAGCGCGGCCGCCACCTCACGACCGCAGGCGACCCGTGCCGGTGCACGAGCAGGCGCCTGCAGCTCGAGCTCCGATGACTCGCGCACACCCAGCAGCTCATGCACAAGCAGAGGCTCCCGGCGCCCCTTCACCGTGAGCCGACGGATCGGGCGACACACCAGCGCCGGGGCGGCAGCACGGACCGCATCACTGATGCAGATGGCAGTGCCGAGCTCCTTGTTGGCCGACTCCAGCCGCGAAGCCACGTTCACCCCATCCCCCAGCGCCGTGTAGCTGAGTCGCACATCGGTCCCAATGGTGCCCACGAGCACCGGCGCGATGTGCACACCGATGCGCAGGTGCAGAGGCGACAGTCCCTCGGCTTCCCACTCTCGAGCCAGAGCCGCGAAGCGATGTCGCACCCGCAGCGCCGCCCGCGCGGCCGCGAGTGCCGGGTCGGGGTGATGGTCGGGTGCGCCCCAGAAGGCCATCACGGCATCACCGATGAACTTGTCGATGGTGCCCCCCTCGGCGCTGATGCTCGAGGTGACCGCGTCAAAATACGCAGAGACCTGTCGCAGGAGCACCTCCGGCTCCGCCTGCTCCGCCAGAGACGTAAAGCCCTGCAAGTCACAGAAGAACAGGGCGAGCTCTCGCTGCTCAACCGCGGGTCGGACCTCCTCTTCGCTGGTCACGAGATGCCGCACCACACCCCGAGGCACGAAGCGGGAGAAGGTCTCCATGGAGCGCACCAACAGCTGGAATCCCGACTCGAGATCGGCCAGCTCTCGAATCCAGCTGTCGCGGGTGCGCTGCAGCTGGCCTTCTTCGAACTGCAAGCTGCGAATGGACCGGAACCGGGCAGACATCGCACGGATCTGCGATCCGATTCGTCGGGCGAACAGGCCAATCAGCAGCACTTGAAGGGTCGTCACGCCCACAATGATGACCGCAAGGGTTCGGAGTGCACGCCGCGTCTCGCCCACGAAATCAGACTCCGGGGCCGCCGTGACCACGGTCCAGGAAACGTTCTCGGCAGGCATGAACGGCGATGCCAGCAGGTGGTACCTCTCGCCGCTGAGGGTGCGCTCGAACAAGGTGGACTCGGCACCCGGCGCTTGGACCTGTGCCGCGGCCACCTCGAGAGCCGCCGCAGTCAGGTCGGGCAGCGCGATCGCCGGCCCGGTCTGGTCTCCGATGGCTGCCTGCAGGGCGAAGACCGGGTTCGGGTGGGCGATGATGCGCCCTTCCTGGTCGAACACCACCGTGAGCCCGCGTGCAGATGCTCGGTTGCGCGCCAGGTGCGCCGACAGGTGCCGAAAGGTGAGGTTCGCACCCACAACACCCACGAATTCGCCATTCACCTCAATGGGATGGGCCAGGGAGACCACGGGATACCCGGTGTCGGGGTTGATGGTGGGCTCGATCATGGCCAGCGATCCGGTCTCTTGCGCCCGACGGTAGTGGGGGAGCGCGCGCAGGTCGAGGGTGGTCGGCTCCTTCCACTGGGCCTCGACCTGTGCACCCCACTCACCGTGGAAGGCTCGATGCCGGCTCCGCTTCGCACCAGCGGAAAAAGGGTCGATCCAGCTGCTGTGCCAGCGTGCACCCGCTGGAATGCGGACGTCACCCTCGCGCCGGTCGAGGTCCATGCGGGTGACCACCCGGTGTGCCCCATCTTCAAAGCTCACGTACATCGCATCGATGCCCGGCACGGCCACCACGGCAGCATGCAACACATTGTCGACCGCCGAACCCCGATACCGGTCGAGGTCGGACACCACCGTGGCCGCGACCACGGGCAGTACCTGGGCAGCTTCATCGCGAAGGCTGCGCACCGTTCCGAGCGCGTGGTCCTTGACCTCCTCGAGCTGTCGGTCGAGGCTCGCCAGAATCGCTACTTCGAGCCGACTCTGGTTGAGCAGGAGCAGAGCAACCAGCGGCAGGGTGGCGAGAACCGCAAAGCCGAGCGCCAGGACAGCGGTGAAGGAGATGCTGCGGCTGCGGATGGTCATGTGGGCATCATTTCGCTCTGGGCCAGGCGAACCTTCGCCCTGCACTCCCCGGTAACCAGGACGACCAAAAGCCAGGGGATTGCAGGTCAGACTACAGGCTGAGGCGCATTACCACGCGATCACCAAAGCTTCTTCGACAGAGCCAGAGCGCCAGTCGCCGATCCCAGTGATACCCGAGGGATACTCCATCGATCAGCAGATGCCCTCGACCCGCTGCACCGCCCGGACCGCCATGCACGCAGACCTCGACTTCGCCACTCTGGACCCCGCACGCGCTCGAGCCGCCATTCCCCGCTGGCTCGCCGGCCACATCACCAACAGCGCCGCTGCAGAGCGGGTCGAAGCGGAGCTCGTCGCGCTTTTCTCCCGCTGGTCTGACGCGCAGGTGGCAGCACAGGTGGACTGCGTCGCCCATGCATCCATGGGAGAGCACGCCCGGGATGCCGAGCCCACCTGCCGGCTCGTCAGCCGGACTTGGGCCCACCACATCGCGCTTCCGGGGGATGTGACCGGACTGTCCCACCTGCGACAGGCAGCCGCAGCCGGCCCCACTCTGGTGCTGTGCAACCACCTGTCCTACATCGACACCACCGGAACCGACGCCATCCTGCACCGCAGCGGAGCCTCCGATCTCGCGGACCGTCTCGTGGCCCTGGCCGGACCGAAGGTGTACGACTCCGTCTTCCGCAGCTACGCCACCTCTTGCCTCAACACGCTGCCCACCCCGCAGTCGTCTGCGGTCACTGGCGCATCCCGCTCGGAGATGCGGGCCCTGTTGCGGCGCGCGCTGGCATCGATCCGCAGCGCTGCCGAGCTGATGGCCGAAGGGCGCATCCTGCTGCTGTACGCCGAGGGCACCCGCTCTCGAACCGGCCGCCTGCAGCCCTTCCTCAAGGCCGTGGCCCGCTACCTCGACGTGCCTGACCTGCGCGTGGTGCCCATGGCCAGCTGGGGCTCGGAGCGCATCATGCCGATCGGCGGGGAGCAGATCACGCCTGCGCCGATGCACCTACACATCGCCCCAAGCTTCGCGGTGGCCGAGTGCGATGGCGTGCGTGGCGCCCTCTCCCGCGGATGGACGGCCATCGCCGAGCACTTGCCCGACTCCCATGCACCACTGCCCGACACCGAGCCGCTGCGCTGAGCCCCACCCCCATCGAGCAGGCAATCCCAGCGCCAGACGGATCCGGTCACCGCCGACATTCCACATCGGCCCGCAGTGCGCTACGGAACCTCTCCGGGAGTGTCGCATGTGCCTCAACGATCTGTCTGACTTCCACGCCGCCATCCGCCAGGGGATTCCCGCCGTCATTCCGGCCGCACCCCCGCCCGAGCATCCCGATGTGGACCGTGCTCCCGTGCGCAACGCCCCCCTGAGCCCAGCAGAGCGGGCGCTCGCCCTGAAGAACGCCCTGCGGTACTTCCCCGTGGCCTGGCACGCCGAGCTGGCCCCCGAGTTTGCGCAAGAGCTCCACGACGACGGCCACATCACGATGCGCCGCTTCCGGCCGACCTACCCCATGTTCGCCCGACCGGTCGATCACTACCCGGCCCGCTCCCGCCAGGCGGCGGCCATCATGCTGATGATCCAGAACAACCTCGACCCTGCGGTCGCCCAGCACCCTTACGAGCTGGTCACCTACGGCGGCAACGGCAGCGTGTTCCAGAACTGGGCCCAGTACCTTCTCACCATGCAGCTTCTGAGCGAGATGACCGACGAGCAGACCCTCGTGCTCTACTCCGGCCACCCCCTCGGGCTCTTCCCCAGCAGCCCGGGCTCGCCGCGGGTGGTGCTCACCAACGGCATGGTCATCCCCGAGCATTCCACCCAGCACGACCTCGACCGCATGAACGCCTTGGGGGTCACCCAGTATGGGCAAATGACCGCCGGCTCGTTCATGTACATCGGCCCCCAGGGCATCGTGCACGGCACCACCATCACGCTCCTCAACGCGGGCCGGATGTACCTCAACACAGGCGACGAGGGACTAAAGGGCAAGGTCTACGTGACCAGCGGCATGGGCGGCATGTCGGGCGCCCAGGCCAAGGCCGCCGTCATCGCAGGGGCGGTGGGGGTGGTGGCCGAGATCAACCGGGTGGCCATCTACAAGCGGCACGAGCAGGGCTGGCTCGACGAGGTGGAGGAAGACCTCGATCGGCTGGTGGCCCGCATCCGAGCGGCCCGCGATGCCGGCGAGGCCGTGAGCCTTGGTTACCTCGGCAACGTGGTCGACCTGTGGGAGAAGCTGGTCGAAGAAGAGCTCACTGTGCACCTCGGCTCCGACCAGACCTCTCTGCACAACCCCTTCGGCGGCGGCTACTACCCGGCCGGCCTGTCGTTCGACCAGGCCCGCGACCTGATGGACCGTGACCCCGACGCCTTCCGGGAGCGGGTCTACGACTCCCTGCGACGGCAAGTCGCCGCCATCAACACGCTGTGCGACCGGGGGATGCACTTCTGGGACTACGGCAACGCCTTCCTGGTGCGCGCGCGGGAGGCAGGGGCCGACATCGAGGGCACCGACAGCGAGTTCCGGTACCCGTCGTATGTGGAAGACATCATGGGCCCCATCTGCTTCGACAGCGGCTTCGGCCCGTTCCGGTGGGTGTGTGCCTCTGGCGACCCCGAAGACCTCGCCACCACTGACCGCATCGCGGCCGAGGTGATCGCTGCGCAGGCCGCCGATGCCCCCGACGACGTGCGCCAGCAGATGCTCGACAACCTGCGCTGGATCGAAGAAGCCCAGAAGTACAAGATGGTGGTGGGCTCCCAAGCCC
This sequence comes from uncultured Pseudomonadota bacterium, assembly GCA_913044235.1. Lineage (GTDB taxonomy): Bacteria > Myxococcota_A > UBA796 > UBA796 > UBA2385 > CAJWOS01. The sequence continues at coordinate 16,331 of CAJWOS010000020.1, read as the reverse complement.
GCATCCTCTACGCCGACCACGCCGGCCGCCGGCGCCTCGCTGCGGCCTTCAACACCGCCATCGCCGACGGCACTCTGCGCGGTGCGGTGGTGCTGGGCCGCGACCACCACGATGTGTCCGGCACCGACTCTCCCTGGCGAGAGACCGCCAACATCAAGGACGGCAGCCGCTTCACCGCCGACATGGCCGTGCACAACTTCGTGGGCGACGCCATGCGCGGGGCCACCTGGGTGAGCCTGCACAACGGCGGCGGCGTGGGCTGGGGTCGCGTGATCAACGGCGGCTTCGGCCTGGTGCTCGACGGCTCGCCCGAAGCTGCGCATCGTGCCGACAACATGCTCAACTGGGACGTGGCCAACGGCCTCGCCCGCCGCGCCTGGGCCCGCAATCCACCTGCCGTGGCGGCGGTGCAGCGCATCATGCACGACGACGGCCGCGTGGTGATCACCCTCCCCGAGACCGCAGACGCCGACGTGGTGGCCGCTGCGCTGGGCTCGGCGGGCTTCTGAGCCGCCGCCCTGCTTCAGCCTGAAGGGAGCGCACCTGCGATGAGCCACCGCCGCCGGTCTGCCGCTCTCCTTGCATGCGCCGTCTCGATCACGGGCTGCACGCCGGCGGTATACAAGCTCGAAGAGCGCTTCACTGGCGCCGTCAACGGCACCCCCTTTGCTTCGGCCCCATCGAGCACCACCGCACCCCTGACCGACCTGGATCCGGCCAGCTACCCCTTGATCGAAGCGGTGCCGGCTCTGCGAGGCGCGCTGCAGGTGGTTCCCTTGTGCGACTGCCCCACGCCCATCCAGCGGCTGGAGCACGTGGCATCGGAGACCGGAACGACCGACGCACCCGTGGAGGTGTATGCCAAGCAAGACGGCGCCTCGAACCACGCGATCTATGGCGGCAACAAGATCCGCAAGCTCGAGCTCCTGATGGCACAGGCCCTCGCCGCCGGAAAGTCCGAGGTGGTGATCAGCGGCTCGGTGGGATCCCACTCCGTGGTCGCCACCGCCCTCGTGGCCAAGCACCTCGGCCTCACGCCACAGGTCCACCTCGTGCCCCAGCAGCCTTCGGAGCGGGTCACCCAGAACCTGTTGGTCTTGGCCCGGATCCTCGCCCTCTCTCTCGGAGAAGATCCACAGCTGGGCGACCAGCCCGTCGGCTCCCTCACGTACCACCCGAAGTCCTCCGAGGCGGTCCGCGACGTCTTGTCGACTACGGTTCGAGCCGCTTTCACTGCCGACGACACGCCCTTCTTGTGCCCCACCGGTGCCACGAGCCCCCTCACCACGCTCGCCTACATCAACGCCATGCACGAGCTGGCCCGCGACGTGGACGCCGGTCGCCTGCCGGCCGTGCCCAGCCGCATCTACGTGCCCGCCGGCAGCGGTGGCACCTTCATCGGACTCCTGATCGGCGCCCGCACCATCGACCGGTTCAAGCACACGCAGATCGTGCCGGTCACCTCAGGCTCGGGTCGACCCACCGAGCAGTACCACGCCCACCTCGAAGCCGTACTGGCCTACCTTCACACGCTCACCGACGGCGACTTTCCGGCGCCTGAGATCTCTCTCGACGCCCTCGATGCCATGCTGGACCGCGACTTCTCCGGTGCCTACGGCGAGATCACGCCTGCAGGCGTTGAAGCACAGTCGCTCGCCGCCCAAGACGGGCTGCACCTCGAGCACACCTACACCGCCAAGACCATGGCCCGGCTGCTCCACGACCTCCGCCAGCCCGACCGATCGCTCTCCGAGGAACCCGAAGTCTGGCTCTACTGGAACACCCACCACGCCACCGGCGACCGGTATGCCCAGCTCGCCGAGCCGCCCGTGGGCCCCCGCGACCTTGCGCTGCTCCAACAGGTGTTCACGGCAGCAGAGCTCCACACCTACGGTCTGCAGCCCTGAGTGGTCCGGGCATGGGCATCCCGAAAAAATACCAACGGCTCCGACAGATCGGGCTGCCCTGAGCGCATGCAGGGGTGGACCCGACCCCGGAGAAGCCCCATGCGTTCCCCATCTCTGCTCGCACTCTGTGCGGCCAGCCTCAGCAGCACGGCGTGCATGGACTACGAGATGCACGCCCCCAAAGAGCCGATCGTCGAAGACAGCGAGCCGCTCGAAGCCACCACGCCCACCGGATCCTCTGGGGTCACGCCACCATGCTTCCACGATCCCACACCACGAATCCTCGGCGCATCTCCCACCGATGGTCAGATCCTCTCCACAGACGCATCGGTCGCCCTCGAGGCGTGGGTCGATGACGGCCCAGACACTCCCACCGACCTGACCATCGAGTGGTTCGATGGCGCTGGGAATCCCATCTCGGTGCTCCAGCCCGACGAAGACGGCTACGCCAGCGCGGTGTGGACCGATCCCCGCCCTGACGGCCCCCAGCAGCTCGATCTGAAGGTCACCGACACCTGCGGCAACGTGGTGGAACAGGAGATTCCGGTCTGCCAGCAGGCCAGCTACCACCAAGACGAGCTCGAGCTGGACAGCTGGCACCTCGAGGGAGACGCGGAGCTGCTCTCGGATGGTACTCTGCAGCTCACCGAACTGGACACCTGGCAGATCGGCTCGGCCTTCATGGTGGCCCAGGAGGTGTCTGGCGGCGAGGTCGACATCCGCTTCGACTTCCTGACCGAAGGCGGCACCGGCGCCGACGGGATCTCACTCACCGCCCTCGATGTGGACCGCATGACCGGCTTCCTCGGCGGGTCGGGCTGCGGCCTCGGCTACGGCGGCGGCACGGCATGCACCGAGGGCCCTGCGCTGCCCGGATGGTCCATCGAGCTCGACACCTGGTACAACGGCGAGCTGCCCGACCCCACCACCGACGACCACATTGCCTTCACCTTTGACGGCGACGTGGCGAGTCCCGAGGCGTGGGCGCCGGTGCCAGACCTCGAGGAGTCGGGCTGGCACACGGTCGAGGTGTCGGTCCGCGCGCCTCGGGTCACCGTGCACATCGACGGCACGGTCTACATGGACGCCGAGGTGGATGGACACTTCGACTTCCCGGCCGTGATCGGCTTCACCGGCTCCACGGGTGGACAGACCAACCTGCACTGGATCCGATCGCTCGAGGTCACCGAGCTGGCCTGCCCGGATGACAGCGTGGACGACGGGCCCTCCGAGCCCGACGCCTCGGGCGACGACGACTGGGTGCCGGAAGACGATGAAGACACCGACGCCGACCTCGTGGAGGCCACGGTGGTGGAGTCTGCAGACTGGGGTGCTGGCTGGTGTGCCGACGTGACGGTGACCAACATCGGCGAGGGCGCGGCGCTCTGGACCACGCGCGTTCCGGTCGACGGTACGATCGACACCATCTGGAGCGCGGAGGTCACGGTCGACGGCGCGGACTGGGAATTCCAAGGAGAGCCTTGGAACCGAGCACTTGAGCCCGGTGAATCAACCGAGTTCGGCTTCTGCGCCAATCGGTGAGTCGGCGCGGCCCACGCCCGGCCCTCGACACCCCCATGCTACCGTCGGAGCCAGACGACCGCGCCGTGCATGGAGTCTCGGGGCGGGACCTGCTGCATCACCTGCGGAGCCCTCGTGACCTGGTTCGAGACCCTCTTCGGATTCCGCGAGGGGCCGTATGACTGGACGCAGCAGCAGTTCCACTTCGAGCCCGGCACACTCACCTCACGGGTGAACGGGCGCCGCTTCCCTGTGGGAACCTTCTCCACCCCCAGCGTCGCCACACTTCGGGAGCGGGTGGTGGGTCTCTCTCCGGGCACCCTCACGCTTCGCCACCAGGCCGTCGACGACATCTTCGCCGCCCATGCACAACCCGCAAGCGCCGGCGCCGTCTTCCAGGCCGCCTCGCAGCTCAACTGCCTGGAGTTCGCCGCCCCCGATGTAGTGCCCGAAGATGGGGTGACGCAGTACGCAAGCGATCCCACACAGGGTCCGGCCTGTGCGCTCGCCGCGGCCGCGGGCACGGTGCTGCGCAACTACTTTGCCCCGGTGGGCGGCATCGAGGGTCAGACCGCAGATCGACAGCTCAACAACCTGGCGGGGGTCCAGGCCGCACTGGGACCCGCAGGCGCGCTGGTCGAGGTGCGCAACGGCTACACCTTCTCCAACGACCTAGCCCTCGATCGACTGAATGCTGCGCTCGCCGAGCGGGACCGAGACGCACTGGTCGCCGCGGTGCGCGTGGGTGTGCAGGCGAGCGTCGGCGTGACCTTTTCGCAGCGATACATCCCCCTCTCAGAGCCACAGACAGTCTCCCAGATCTACGCCTCTGCTCTGTCGTGCGGCTACAGTGCCGGGAGCCTCAACCGATGGGCCCCGCTGGCCACCATCGCCCTCGAGGGTGCCTATGAAGCCACCCTGCTCGCCGCGGCTGCGCTCAAGGCCTCTGGAGAGGGCTCGGGTGTGGTCTGGCTCACGCTCCTCGGAGGCGGAGTGTTCGGCAACCGAGATGCCTGGATTGCCGATGCCATCGGACGCGCCATAGCCAAGGCCCAACACCACGACCTCGACGTTCGGGTGGCCCACTACCGCCGGGTAGACGCCCGCAGAGCGGCCTTGATTGATGCGGCCGCCGAGCGGTCCATGGCGGGGTGAAGGGACTCGATCTGGCAAGACTCAATGATTCGCTCCAACCAACCTCATCCACGAGCAGCCCATGCAAAATTCCCTTCATGAGACCTTCATCCTGGCACTCACTCTGAGCATCGGCCTGGCCGTGTGCACTGCAAAAAGCGATTCCAAGGATGACTCGGGGGATGCTTCTACCAGCAGCTGGGACAGCAGTGCTGGATGGGGCGACTCCGGCGAAGGCGAAGGCGAAGGCGAAGGCGAAGGCGAGGGCGAAGGCGAAGGCGAAGGCGAGGGCGAAGGCGAAGGTGAGGGCGAGACATCCGACTGTCCCGAGTCGGTTCCGGCTGAGTACCGCGACACCTGGGACTGTACGGCCAGCACCTGTCCAGGCGGAACCATCGTCTACCACTACGGCTCTGGAAGCTCCGACAGCACCGACCAAATTTCCGTCACCGAGAAGTGGTACCTGTTTAGCGAGTCTTCATCCTGCATGGATGTGTGGGATCTCAGCGGCGAGCGGTCGCCCATCGACCCGACCACATTCGGGGCACCCGGTGCCGAGACCGTCTGGGAGGTCGAATGGACCCTGCAGACTGGAAACGCTTGCGGTGTGGCGTGGGGCGGCCTCTTCGCGCCAGGCTTCGAAGGCTTGGAGGGTCCCTTCTCTGGTTTCATTCAGCTCGACACCCACTCCGAGCTCGACAACTCGCGCAACGAAGACAATGCTGTCTTGGTGTCGGCCGATGTGCTGGATGATGGTAGGCTGGTGCACAACGTCAACTTCGCCCGCGGAACAGCCACGCCAATGAGTACCGAAGACGGCCCGCCAGAGCGCTACGAATGGGTCAGCGAGATTCGCATCGACTGCGACTGAGCTGCACCCATGTGCCCCGCCCGCCTCACTGCTTCGAGCGGTCGTAGGCTTCGCGCGAGACTTCCTGCCAGCCATCGCGGCTGTAGCCGCAGGCGTCGTCGGCCCGACTGAGGATGATCGGGATCTGTCCTTTGTCGATGTCGTCGGTGGTCTTCTGCGACGGCATCGCCAGCGCCTTGTTCAGCCACTTCTTGCCCTCCGCCATCGCCGATGCATCGCTCTCGCGGTTGGCCTTGCACAGCAGGCTCACCCCAAGCTCTTTCGCCATTTCTGGGCGAGATGGACTGAAGGCCACGCCCTTGCGGTGCCAGCGGATGCTCTCGTCGATGTCGCCCTTGGTGCCGATGAACATCTTCACGATGGTCCAGTCGGGGCACAGCCGGTAGAACTGGCCGAGCGCGAAGTAGACATCGCCAGGAAAGCTCGCGCCGTCATTCGACGAGCGGTACTCGTAGCCCGTCATCTTGGTGGTCTTGAGCCAGAGCGCTTCGATGTCGTCGGCGATAAACAAGCTCTGGAGCACCCCCTGGGCAGTGGCGATGCGCCCGAGCGCAGTGCCTTCCCAGAACCAGCCCTGGGGATGGCTCGGGTCGAGCTCCTGGATGCGCTGCGACTTCAGCTGGGCCTCGCGGTACATCTTCATCCGTTGCTCGGGCGTGGCCCCACTCTGGGCCAGGATCTCCCCGCGCTGGTACAGGTTGCGGGCCTGCCGCCAGATCGCTTCCACGTCGTTTGGATCCTGGGCGAGCCGGCGCCGAAGCGCCGCATCCGAAGCATCGAGGTCGTTCGCAACGAAGGCCTTTTCGGCCTCCAGAACATCGGGGTGCAGCTCGACTGCGGATGCAGCCGTGCCGGTGGTCGACGCCAGACACAGTGCCAGAGCCAGGATGGCCGAGCGGAAGAGGTTCTGCATGATGGGCTCCCGTTGCGGGGACGCCCTATCATGCACGGCGCTCCGACGTCCCGTGTCTACAGGCTCGCACGCAGCTCGACACCGAACCGTGCGCCACCCTGTGGGCGGTTTTCTGCGAGCACACGCCCGCCCATCTTCTTCACGAGACGACGAACATTCACGAGGCCCAGACCGTGCTGACACTCGCCATTCGTGGGCTGTGCAGACAGCGGCTGGGGAAACAGGAACACCCGCTCCAGGTCGTCGGGGGAGAGGCCCGGACCGGTGTCGAGCACCTCCACCGTGACGTGGGCGCCCTGTCGAGAGGCCTTCAGATCGATCGCCCCGCCGGGTGGGGTGTACTTGATGGCGTTGCTCAGGAGGTTGTCGAGCACACGCGCCAGAGCGTTGGCATCGCCCTCCACGCATGGATCTTCTGCATCCACATCCAGGCGAAGCACATGCGCCTTGGCTGCAGCCAGCGGTTCGCAGCGACGCCAAGCCGCGTCGAGAACCGGCTTGAGTGGTGTGGGTGCCATGTGAAGCGAGGCCGACACCGACGAAGGCCGGTTGGACTGGAGCAGCGTCGTGACCATCGACTGCATGTGGCGCGCCGCATCCACGATGGCTTCCGCCGACTGCTCAAGCGACTCGGGCGCGCTGCTGGCCAGCTCACCGAGCAGGAGGACCACCGAGAGGGGATTGTTCATGTCGTGGGCAGCCGCAGCGAGCAAGGACTTGTGGTCTTCCAAGCGGGTGGACAACGCCTGAACCTCCGCCTGTGCCCGCGCCAGCTCATCCCGCATCCACGTGCGCTGCGTGCGGTCGATGTCGCTGGCCAGCCGGGCGCGGGCGTGGGCGATCCGAAGATCGCTCCGTGCCTCAACCACCGCGAGCTGGGCCTTGTGGGCCTCGCGGGTCCAGCGCAGAGCCGCCCGAAAGTCTCCCGACGCCTCCGCGATCTCGGCCCGAACGCCGAGCAAGCGCGCCCGCTGCTCATCGTTTGCATGCTCCAGTCCGCCCACGACCGCCGCTTCTGCGACCGCATATTCCCCCCTCGCGAGCCGGAGTCGAGCCGTCACGAGCTGTTTTTCGGGGATGAACAAGATCACGCCGACCGCCTCGACCATCGATCCCATCTCGCCCAGTCGACGCTCCGCATCTTCCAACGCATCGCGGCGGATCTCCTCGACGACAAGCTCCAGCTGGGCATTGATCAGGTGTACGCTACTCCCGAGTGGCTCCAGGATCGAGACCGCCGAGGTCAAGAGGGCATGTGCTTGATCGACCTCGCCGATCCCCCGATAGATCAGCGCGCGGTTCGTCTCGATGATTCCGAGCACCTCAGGGTAGGAGTCCGACAGCAGCTCCTCCGCAAATCGAAAGGTCGCCAGAGCTGCAGGATGGTCGTCCAGCTGTGCTTGCGCGATGCCGATGTTCATCAACACGCGCACCCGCTTCCTGAGCGAAGCACCGTGCTGGCTGCGCAGATGAAAGCATCGTTCCAGCAGGGTCAGTCCGCTCTCGAAATCTCCCCGACGCTCTGCAACCACGGTGAGTGCGTTGAGGCAGTCGGCCACAAGCAGGGGCTTTCCGAGCTCCTCATACTCCTCGAGCAGCCTTCGGAACGCCATGTCTGCAAGCTCGTTGCGCCCTTTCTGCGCATGAACGGTCGCTTCGGCGAATCGCACCTGGGCCTCGATCTCACGCAAGCGCGGGTCGCCCGGCGTCTCGGCGAGTGCGGCTTGTAGAGCACCGATCAGAGGCGTGATGAGCTTCGATGCTTGGTCGGGATGGGCAGCCGCAACAAGGCATGCATCGACTGCTTCCGATGCCCAGCGCTCGACCGCATTCACCATTCCGTAATCATCTCCAGGCCGCTGTTCTGGCAAGAGCGCCACCATCTGGCAGCCCTCCCACGCGCGATAGTATACACCTGCACACGCTTTTCATGGTGTCACTGCTTGTCTGGAGCGCACGTTCGCTCCCTTGGTGCACTTGGGTTGGTCTCCGCGGAAGCCTGAGTCGTCAGCGCGACTCCGCCACCACGGACTCCGGCCACCATCCCGGGTCGCCCAGCGCTCGAATCCCCAAGAACACACTGTCGAGAAAGACTTCTGCGCGAGCGTCGGGGCCATGGTCGCTCACGTCTTCGAGCGCATGCTCGACGAGCACGAAACCTTGCACGGCCGTCCATGCAAACGAAGCGATGGGTGCAACTGGACCCGATCGCAGCACACCGCGGTGCTGGCCGTCTTCGATAGCGACAACCATGCGGTCATAGAACAGCCGACGAGCCGCCACCAGCTCAGGCGTGCGGGCTGTGGTGACCACCGGAAGCGACAACAAGCGAATCCACTCGGGATGGGATCGGGCAAACGCGATGTAGGCCCGACCCATGGCCCGAAACGCTCCGGGAACACCCAGTCCGCACTCAGCGGTGCCTTCCACCACGCGGTCAAATCGGTGAAGGACCGCTGTTGCACTCGCGGCGAGCAGTCCCCCCCAGCCACCGGTCTGCTTGGCGACCGCCCGATGGGTCACCCCGAGGTCGCGCGCCACCGCCCTCAACGTGACCGACGCCACACCTTCTCGCTCCAGCATGTCCAGGACCGACTCCACTGCTCGAGTTGAAAGTGATGATATAGACAGCGCTTCCGTCACAACAAATCCCCTGGGGGAATGGTTTTTTGTCTGGCCACTGGCTTCCCGTTGTCGGGTGAGGTATCCAGTGGATACCACCCTCGAGCCCCCAGGGCCAATTTCGGAGTCCAGATGTCCAGCCTCAGCGGTCGCACAGCCTTCATCACCGGCGCCACACGCGGAATCGGTCTCGCCATCGGCAAGGCCCTTGCAGCAGAAGGTGCCAACATCGTGGTCATCGGCAAGACCACGGAGCCGCATCCCAAGCTCCCAGGCACCATCTTCACTGCCGCGGCTGAAATCGAAGCTGCGGGCGGCCAGGCTCTGCCCATCGCCTGCGACATCCGCGACGAAGCAAAAGTGCAGGCCGCTGTCGACCAAGCCGTCGAGCGCTTCGGCGGCATCGACATCGTGGTGAACAATGCATCCGCCATCTTCCCGCGGGGCACACTCGACACCCCAATGAAGCGCTACGACCTGATGCACTCGGTCAACTCCCGCGGCACCTTCCTCGTGACCCAGCGCTGCCTGCCCCACCTGCTGAAGTCTGACAACCCCCATATTCTCGTGATGTCTCCGCCACTCGACATGAAGGTGAAGTGGTTCGAGCGCAACGTGGCCTACACCAGCGCCAAGTTCGGCATGAGCATGTGTGTGCTCGGCTGGGCCGGCGAGTTCAAGGGTCAGATCGCATCCAACGCGCTGTGGCCGCGCACCGCCATCGCCACTGCAGCCATCGCCAATGTGCTGATGGGTGAGGAAGCGTTCATCGCCTGCCGGAAGCCTGAGATCCTTGCCGATGCAGCGCTTCGCATCGTGCAGAAGGATGCGAAGACCTTCACCGGTAACTTCATCATCGACGACTCCTTCCTGGTGGAAGAAGGCGTGACCGATCTGGCCCAGTACAGCGTGCAACAGGGCATTCCACTGCTTCCCGACTTCTTCGTTCCAGAAGACTCGGAGGTGCCTGCCGGCGTGGTGATGTCGGACATCATGCTGTAGCGATGACGACTGGGCGGTCGTGTACCCCCTTGCCCCGCCGCTCCTTCACCGGTGCAAACCAAGGGGCAAGCGCGCCGCGATTGCCCACCCGCTTCACCGGTTACGCAGGTGCCTCCCGGAGCTGAAGATGGGTCTGCGTCTTGCCATCACGTCTCTCGCGCTCAGCCTCAGCATAGGCCTCATCGTTGGTGCTGCCCATGCTGCCAACTGGGAGCTCATCGGTGAGAAAGACGGCATCTCTACGTACCTTCGCCCTGTCGCCGGTGAGCCGATTCAAGCCGCACGCGGAGTCATGTCGGTCGACGTCCCGGCTTGCCAGCTCATCAGCTTCTACGTCGACCCGAAGCTGGCCACCACCTGGGTCGACATGCTCGCCGAGTACACGATCGTCGATATCGGACCACGGCAGTCGCTCGTGTGGCAGCGATATGACATGCCCTGGCCGGTCTCTGACCGCGACTTTCTGCTCGACGTCACCGTCACCATGCCCGACCCCCAGACCATCAAGGTCGCCCTGGTGTCGACCACCGACCCTCGCTTTCCCCCGCCGGGAGACGACGATGACATCGTGCGCGGGCGAATGTCGCCCTCTTCATGGACCTTCACCCGCATCTCCGACACCCGCACCAAAGTGGACATGGTGGGCCACGTCGACCCCAGCGGCGCCTTTCCCGCGTGGCTGGTAAACCTGATCCAGCACAACTTTCCCTACAACACCCTCTCCGCATTTGTGCGCGAAGCCGGACACGGCAAGGTCACCCTCCGCTCCGAGTGCGCCGACTGGTAGCTCCGGTCTCATCGAACCCGCACTGACGATTCCCAAGGGGATACGCTGCGGTGGTCTGGAGGAGCCGATGCGCAGCCGCAACGCCGACCGCTACGACCTCGATGCCGACGCCGTCGACTACAACGAACGCGTCGCCGATGAAGAGGTCATCATCCGCCGAGGCTACGCCGCTTGCCTGCGCGCGCTGTCTGAAGACCTCATCCGCACAGCCAGACCCGACGACCTGCCCATCACCGACCTCGGGGCCGGCACCGGCACACTGCTTCGCACTTTGCCTCCCGACCGGCCCGCTGTGGCTGTCGACCGCTCCCGTGCCATGCTCGAGCGCGCGGCTGCGGCACTCACCGGACGCCCGGTCACCTTCGTCCATGAAGATCTCCTGGCCTACGTCACCGAGTCGGACCACCCCCTCGGGCACGTGGTGTCCACCTTCGCGCTGCACTGCTTGTTCTCCGACGAAAAGACCGCTCTGCTCGAAGCCGTGGGTAGGCGACTCCATCCAGGGGCCCTGCTGGCCATCGGCGATCTCGGCTTTGCCGACACCACCGCCCGCGAACGATTCCTCGGCCGTCTCGATGCAGCGCCACACCGGTCAGCGACCACCGCCCAAGAGCACTACTGGGACTGGTCCTCTGCCGAGTCCACCCTGCAGGCACTCGGCTTTCGCGTGCGCCGCCGCACACATGGTCCCCTCATCGGCTCCCTCGTGGCCGTGCGCGACCCCAAGCTCCCTTCGTCCCGCTGAGCCCTCGATCCGCTACCGACCCGCCAGGCCCCAGCCCGGGTCGCGCTGGCTCTCCACCACAGCACCGGGCACGGCGGCCTGAATGGCAGCAGAGACCGCTGCACCGTCTGCCGTATACAGGTCCACCCGGTACCGCGATGGGGTCTGTAGCCGCACCGCCGTGACCCACTGGGCGTCTCCACCCGCCAGCACCTGCTCAAGCGAAACCCGCTTGTGGGATTCCACCTCGATGCGCACCCAGGTGTCGAACGCCGGAAAGCGCCATCGTCGAGCGCGAGGGTCGACCTGCAGGCTCGGCGCCGTGTCTCCCATCGGAGGCGGCGCAGCGTCGCCCTGCAGCTCCCGCAAGGACACCCGTGCGCGGAGTCCGTCCAGGTTGCGCACCACCAGGTGCTCCCGAATCTCGGGGACCTCGGCGAGGGGGCGAGTGGATGGTGTGATGGTGCGCAGCCATGTGGCCACTCGCTCCTCACCGAGCGCAGCATCGACGAGCAGAAAGGCGAGACTCCAGCGGTTGCGCCTGCTCATGCCACCCATCTCGGGATGGTGCACCCACACATCGAGTCGATGCTTCTGCTCGTCGTCGAAGACCGCGACTTCCACATCCCGGCCCGACACCACTGTGCCGGCGGTCTCGAGCTCCAGAGCCACCGCAGAGCCCACCACCGCTGGGCGAGCATCGTGAAACTCCCAGTCGTCATACCCGACGGGAGCCGCTGCCTTCCACGCTGCGGTCAGGCTGCGCAGCGCACTGACGCCGTCGGGAGAAACCGTGAGCGCATGCTTCTTCTCGATGCCCGGCCCCATCTCCCACGCCAGCTCCCGATGCAGCGCAGCCAGCCGCTCATCGAACCCGCGGAGCACCTCCTGAGAGGGAGGCTCCGTGTCGAGGTGGTCCAGTGCCGAGGCGGCCTCACCCCACCATGTCCAGAACGCCGCGATGGCTTCGGAAGGATCGGCAGGCGGCGGACGCTTGGGCTTTCGAAGGGCGGGGGTCCAGCCGAGATCGTGGTGCACCACTTCGTGTGCCGGTGGGCGACCAAGCAGGCGGGCGATGAAGTCGAGGATGTCCACGACGGCTCCAGGCAGCGCGACTCAGGTGCCGCGGGTATCGCCAAACAGGCGGACATGAAGGCGGTCGGTGATGCGCCAGCCGCGCGCAACGGCCTCCGGAACCGCGCGACCGAGGTTGGCATTGAGCGTGTCGGGGTCTCGGCCTCGCGGCATCAACAGGATGTGTTCGGGGGCCATCGGTGCGCCGAGCTCGGCCTCAACAGACGCGATGAACTGCTCGATCTCGCCAAAGTCGGTGTCTTCGCCCACCACGAACTTGATCTGATGTTCGTGGTCGCGCACCAGCCGCGCCACCACGGCCGGTCGACTCCGCGTCGCCTCGTGGCGCCGCGCCCAAGCAGCCGGCTCCGTGGGCGTGGAGTCCGACAGCTTGGGACTGATGCTCGCAAGATCCATCCGCAGTGGGGCATCCACCGTGCCCGCGGTCTCGACCGTGATGTGAAAGCCGCGAGCGGCGAGCTGCTCGGTCAGGGGCACGGCTCCTGCCTGGAGCATGGGCTCTCCACCCGTGAGCACCACATGACGTGGCCCCTGCCGCGCGATGTCATCGACGAGCGCATCGAGTGGAATGTGCTCTCCTTCCGGCTTCCAGCTGGAATAGGGCGTGTCGCACCACGAACAGCGAAGGTTGCAGCCCCCCAACCGCACGAACGTAGACGGCACACCGGTGAGCGTGCCTTCGCCCTGCACGGACACAAACTGTTCCGTCACGTACAAGCGAACCGGGGTGGAGTCATTGCGCACAGGCTGTCTCACAAGCTTCAGAAACGCAGCTCGACGCCCTCGCGCGCGCCGAACACTGAGAGCGCAGACCCTTGGAGCAAGGCGGCACGCCGCCGACAGCCCTGAATCTTCGCCTCGACGTCGGCGTCGGACTGCATGGGGTCATGGTGGAAGATAGCGACCTGCTTCACGCCGGCCGCCAGGGCCAGATCGATGCATGTGCTGGCACGGGAATGGCCCCAGTTGACTCGGTTCGGGTACTCGACATCGGTGTATTGCCCATCTGCGATCAGGAGGTCGGCACCCCGAACAAACGACACGAGGTCTTCAGGGAGCCTCCGCAAGACCTCCGGACGGTGGGCGTCCTCGGGATTCTCGATCAGCAGGTCGAGCTCATTGTCGGTGGAGTAGACCACCATGCGGTCGCCCAACCGGAACCGGTACGACAAGCTGCCTCCGGGATGACAGACCGGCAAGACCGAGACTTCCGTGTCTCCCACCACGCGACAGCCACCGTTGAGGTGATCGGACACCACACGTCCGGCCAGGTCGGAGAACTGCACCGGGAAGTAGTCCGAGCCCATCTGTCCCGAGAGCAACCGGAAGAAGCGGTCATCACCGGGGTCGGTGCCGTACACCCGAAGGGTCGTGGTGGGACTGTAGACCGGTCCGAAGAATGGAAATCCTTGAATGTGATCCCAGTGCGCATGACTCAGCATCAAGTGAGACGTGAGCGGCTTGCCGTTGGCGGTCCGGCTCAGCGCGAGGCCCAGCTCTCGCATTCCGCTGCCGGCGTCACAGATGAAGTGTGCCTCCGGCGTGCGGACCTCCACGCAAGACGTGTTTCCACCGTACCGTCGGGTAGATGGACCTGGGGTTGGGATCGACCCGCGGACCCCCCAGAACTTCACGAACATCGACATGGCTGGACTCTAGCAGAAGGGCAACGACTCAGCGACCGGAACGAAAGACGAAGACCGCGTCTCCGATTTGAACGATGTCGCCCTCACGAAGCGTCGCAGAGTGTACGCGAAGGTCATTCAACCAAGTGCCATTTCGACTGAGCAGATCCCGGCACTCCATGTTGTCCACGACCATCTGTATCACGGCATGTTGACGAGAGACATGTCCGCTGATGATTTGAACGTCGCAGTGTTCGCTCCGCCCCACCACCATGGGGCCAGGCCCCAAAGCCACCTCACGCGGCGCACCCGGTCCCTCCACCTGAATGAACCGCGGTGGCTTGGAGTAACGACGCGCAGCCGCGATCTGCCGAAACGCCCGCGTTGGAACGGTTTCCGGTGCCTTCTCGCCGTCGCGAGGCTTGTTTTCCTTCCGTTGGGACGTCATCGACGCTCCTTCTCCCTCCGTCATATCGTCTCGTATGTCGTTTCGGTGATGAAGGTGAAAACCGAAGGAACATCACCGCACACAGCAGCTGGCGTATCCAGGCGCACAAGCCAACATACAGACTGAGCCGGCCACACCGACAAGCCCTGTTGGTCCAGCTCATCAGCCTTCGCCCATCCAGCGCATGCTGCGCGTCTGCGACACACACGCGGTGATCCTCGGGGCTCTCGCGAGACCCGATCGTCGCGATCGGCACGCCACGGGCATCGATCCGCCACGATCCACGGGCGGACCTACGGCCTCTTGGCGGGCTCAATGCACAACCATGATGCACGCTTGCCCGAGAGGAACACACCGAACCGTGCATTTCCGGTAGGCTGCAGACATGATCCTCGACTACGAGCAAACGGCCCGCGAGCTCATCGTGGCCATTCGAGCCCATCGTTCACAGACCGCGCTGTCTCGGAGGCTGGGCTTCCAGAGCAACGTGGTCTACACCTGGGAGTCGGGACGACGCTGGCCCACCGGCTCTCAAGTCCTCTACGTCTGCCACCGCACGGGGCTCGACGTGCATGCTTCCTTGGTGAAGTTCATCGGGCGGGAGCCTGAGTGGATCGACCGGGAGACCCCTTGGTCCATCGAGACCGTGGCGGCCCTCATGCAAGACCTCCGAGGCGGCGCTTCCGTGAGCGATCTCGCCCGCCGAACCGGCCGCGCGCGCACCCGCATCTCTCGATGGCTCTCTGGCACTACCGAGCCCAAGCTGCCTGACTTCCTCCGAATCATCGAAGCCGCTTCGGCACGCATGGTCGACTTCATCGCGGCTCTGGTCGATCCGGAGACCGTTCCCAGCATCGTGCCGATGTGGCGGCGCATGGAAGCCCGTCGGCGGGGTGCGGCACTCGTGCCGTGGACCCAGGCCGTGCTGCGGGCCCTCGAGCTGAAGGACTATCTCGCACTGGAGCGGCATGAGCCCGGCTGGATCGCACGCAAGCTGGGCATCAGCCTCGAGGAAGAGGAGCGGTGCCTCGCCTTCTTGCGCGACACCGAGCAGGTGCGTGTGGTCAGCGGTCGCTTGATCAGCGATCCCATCGCTGTCGACACCCGCCGCAGCCCTGAGGTCGGCCGCCTGCTCAAGGCACACTGGTCTAAAGTGGCTGCCGAGCGCGTGCAGCAGGGCGCGCCCGGTCAGTTTTCATACAACGTGTTCACCGTGTCACGACCCGACTTCGAGCGCATCCGTGAGGCCCACCTGGCCTACTTCCACGCACTCCGAGCCATCGTGGCGGAGTCCGACCCGGTGGAGGTGGTGGCCGTGGCCAATGTGCAGCTCTTCGCCCTTGACGACGACTGACAGGCCACCGCTACTGAAGCATCTCTGCAACGGAGTCCGCCACAGCGAACTTTGGCTCAGTCACCGCCTGCACGTCTTCAATCGACACGCCCGGCGCAAGCTCGATGAGCGTGAGCCCCTGCTCAGGGTGCACATCGAACACACACAGCTCGGTGATGATGCGGTTCACGCAGCGAATCCCGGTGAGCGGCAGGCTGCAAGACTTCACGATCTTCGCGCCCCCTCGCTTCGTGGCATGCTCCATCGCGATGATGACTCGCTGTGCGCCAGCGACAAGGTCCATCGCTCCGCCCATGCCCTTGACCATCTTGCCGGGGATCATCCAGTT
>CAJWOS010000019.1 GCA_913044235.1 uncultured Pseudomonadota bacterium | reverse complement strand
GCCTGCTCGTGGTGGCCGCACTCGCCGACCCATCCTGGACCCGGGAGCAGGAAACAGATCGCGTGGTGTACCTGGTCGACACTTCATCAAGCATTCCAAAGTCCAGCCAAGCCCAGGTCTGGTCCGCAGTCGAAAAACACCGGGCCACACTCCCCCCGACGGCCCGCTGGGCTGCCGTCCAGGTCGACGGAACCGCACGGTTGCTCGCGCCGTTCACCGACGGAACCGGAACGCTTCCCGCCCCACTCGCGGCCTCCGCTCGCGCCTCCACTGCCATGCTCGATGGGCTCCGACGCGCCGGTTCGCTGCTGCCCACCGGCACCCCCGGACGCATCGTGCTGTACACAGATGGGCAGTTCGACGCCTCTCCCATGACGGCAGAACTAAACGCACTCGCCGCACGCGGTGTCGCCATCGAGGTCGCGGTGCCCACGCTTCCGATGGCACCCGCCGACATCCGAGCGCTCACGCTCCCGCCCGCCGCTGACGTGGGATCAACCATCGAAGGCACCCTGACCCTGTGGAGCGGACCGGGTGGGCTTTCGACCGATGTGCAGTTCGAGCTCATGGCACCCGATGGAACCATCCACCCACTCGACCCGGTCGAGTTGTCTGTCCCCGCGGGTCGGCAGGCGGACGTGGCGCTCGCATTCCCGCTCGATACCGAGCTGCCATCTGGCCTGTACAAGCTGCGTTGCACACTCCTCGATACGCCACAGCCACCATTCGTGACCGGCCTCCGCGTCGACCGTCCCCCGCGCGTTTTGCTGGTGCGTGGCGAACGCCGGGATGGCGCCGTGATTCAGGGCGTGCTCGAAGCAGAGGGAATGGATGTGCAGGTCGCTCGGGCCAGCGCCCCCCCTGCCCTCAGCTCCGACTTCGACCTAGTCATCCTCGCGGGCACACCGACCGGCAACGGTGGTCTGCCCGCCAAATGGATCCAGACCCTCTCCAGCTTCGTCGACGAAGGAGGAGGACTGCTCACGATTTCTGGCCCCGGCGGGTATGCGTCGGGCGGCTGGCAGGACTCCGGCCTCGCACCACTCCTTCCAGTTCGCATCGACCCGGATGGTGCCGAAAAGGACGACTCGGCATCCCTGCTTGTGGTCCTCGATAAATCGGGCTCTATGGCACGCCCCGCGGCCGACGCCCGCTCGGCCAAGGGCATGGTGTCGGGAGTCGCCGACCTGATGCTTGGCGGACGCGGCCAAGGCTCGAAGATTCAGGTGGCTGCAGAGGCGGCGGCCGCCACAATGGATCGCTTGAGAGACCATGACCGAGTCGGGGTTCTCGCGGTGGATACATTGCCCTATTGGCCGGTGCCCATGGTCGATGCCACCGCCCGCAAGGAAGCCCAGAAAAAGGTGCGACGCATCGCTGCGGGCGGCGGCGGAATGTATGTGCTGACCGCCCTCGACGCTGCAGCAGAGGCCATGCAGAAAGAAGATGCTCCCCTTCGACACATCCTGCTGCTCGTGGATGCGTCGGATGCGGGAGAACAGACCCAGGACACCTACGGCAGCGTACGCGGTGCTCTCGAGCGTGCCGGCGAGCTCCGGCGCGAGGGCATCACGCTCTCGGTGGTCGGGCTTGGTGGAGAGACCAGTCGCGACAGCGACTTCCTCGAGCAGCTCACGCAGAATGGAGGCGGTCGACTCAAGCTCACACCCGACATCCGCACTGTCTCCGCGCTCTTCACCCAGGAAGTCGAGCGCCTCGTGGGATCCGCCGTGCATGAGCAAGCACCGATCCACATCACCGTGACGGGCTGGCACGCCGCACTGCAAGGCCTCGATGTCCGCAACGCACCCCAGATTTGGGGATGGTCCGATGTGCTGCCCCGCACTCGGGCTCGAACCGTCTTGAGCACGCCAGAAGGAACCCCCATCTTTGCAGTCTGGCGTCGCGGCATGGGGCAGGTGGCCGCTTGGACGTCCGATGATGGCGCACGCTGGGCGCGCCGTTGGCCTGCCTGGTCCCAGAGCGCCACGTTTTGGACCCAGGCTGCACGCACCCTGGCTCGAGACAAGGGCAGCGACGACGCTCCGCTGCGTCTCGAACCGGTCGGGGACCAAATGCGGATCACCCTTGAGGCAACCGATGATCTGGGACGCCCCGAGCCCATTGGGACGCCCGACTTGGTCATAATGCTCGACGGTACGCCCATCGCAACACCCACGATGCAGCTTGCGGCCCCCGGACGCCTGGAAGGAACGTGGGCCCCACCCGCCGGTGCGCGACTGGTGGCCACTGCCACCACAAGTCCGTCAACCGAAGCCGCCATCAAGACTACCGCGGAAGCCATCGTCACCACATCCTCAGAGCGAGCAGGATTCGGACTGCGCCCCGATGTGCTGGACGAACTCTCGCGCACTGCAGCCACCATCACTCAGCGAGACCGGTCCCGGGCTGCACTGTGGCCGTGGCTGGCCTTCACTGCTCTGTTGCTGCTCCCGTTGGACGCCTATGCACGTCGTTTCTACTCTTCGACTCCCCCAAAGTCTCGGGCTGGGCTACGCTGATGCCTTCAGGAGGATGCGCCATGAACGCAAGAACGCCCTGGATGATGGCCCTCGCCCTCGGCTGCGCCCCCAAAGGCGACACGGGCGGGTCACTCACCGTCGGCGAGATGCCTTCCGGCGAGTGGGCTCTCGAAGACACCAACGCCACATCGCCCACCTTCGGTGAGACCATCTCTCCCACCGACCTTCGAGGGCAAGTGAGCGTGTGGTACTTCGGTCACTCCACGTGAGGCTACTGCGGTAGCCAGTTTGGCTACCTCGACACCATGTCCGACACCTACCTCGACGCCGCGGTCACGTTCCACGGCATCAACGAGCACGGATACGGACACGCAAACGCATCCATCACCGATGGTCGAGACATCGCTTGGCTCCAAGACACACCGGAAGAAGATGCGTGGGGTCGCTGGGGTGTGGCATATCGAGACGTGGTGGTCCTCGACGACAGCGGAGCCGTTGTGGGCGTCATCAATGTCACCGACAATGACCTTCGGGATCCGTCCAACGAAGCCACCTTGCGGCGGTACATCGATGCAGGACTGGAGGCCCTCTGAGCCGCCCCAGCCCCCCACAGCAGCCCGCCATCAAAATGCTTGACGCGTCAACCGGATACCCATACCCTCGTACTTAGCCCTGGGTCCTCCATGACGACGATTCCTGCTCTCCAGCTCACCGAAGCGGACCGCGACGCAGCCACCGAGCTCGACGCCACCGAGCACGTGCCGAGCATCGCCCTGGTACTTGAGTCCGATGAGGACGAAGCTGAGGCCGTGACCGATGGCTCCTTCATGCTTGAGCGCGCTTCGACTCGTGCACCTGCGACAACACAGGTTCCCGATCCAGCCGCACTCTCTCCGCGGATACCCTCAGCCGAGCGCCTGGTGCCCGACCTCGAGATGTTGGTCCTCCAGCAAGACAACGTTCGTCTGCTTCGTGAAAATGGTGACCTGCGACAACAGCTTGAAGCCCTCCAAGCCGACCTCACCGCAAGCCAGGATGCGCTGCGCGACCTCGAATACCGCTCGAACGACTGGCAGGATCAAGCCGAGATGCATGGCGAGCTCCTTCGGGAAGTGATGCGCGAGCGCGACCACTTTCGAAAGTTCTCGCTGGGAAGCCTCTGGACTCGCCTTCGCGGCTGTCCGCCCATGCCCTCCATGTTCCCAGTGAACGATCCATAGCGAGCTTCCGCCTCATTTATTTGGGGAAAAATGACCAGCGCACTCCAGACGCACAGCTCTGATTCCGATGTCCAAGGCATGGAACACAGCACACCCCACTCACACGTCATTTCCACGCTCGCGCAGCGATTTGCGACCGAGGCCCCTGCGCTGATTGATGCGCTGGTCTTCGACTACCAGTTCGCACGTGGTGCTGCGCCACGGCACGTCCAAGAAGCCCTGGCGTACATTCTCGCTTGGCCTTCCGTGCAAGTGGCGCCCCCCTCACATGCGGACCCCGACCGCCCGGCGCAGGTCTGCGGGGGTACGGCCATCCTCCTGCACGACGATGCGCCCTTCACGAGCTTCGCTCGCACCGTGCCGGCCGCCGTGCTGTCCGGGTGCGATCGGATTGTGGTCAATGTGGCCGCCGAGGCCACGGCCACTCGGGCGCTGCTCGAACGCGTCTGCAGCCAGCTGCCCAATGTGGAAATCCAGGCGGAACGGTCGAGCACCTTTTTGTTCCGCGCGCTCACCGATGCCGACATTCGAACCGTCTGGGCCGGCGGCGATGCCCATCTCCTCGCTCCCTTCGAGGCGCTTGTGGAGTCCTCCGGCTGCCAGGTCTTCCTCGAGAGCCCGGGCAACGATCCCATCATCGTGGCAGACGGCGCCGACATCGACGCGGTCGCACGAGAGACGGCTCGACTCGCCTTCCGAGACGGTGGCCTCGACCCGGCCAGCCCCAACCGAGTCTATGTGCTGGAGGCCCTCCACGACGCCTTTTCCACCCGGGTATGCGCCTACGCAGCCGCGTATGAAATGGCCCAATACAACGACATCGCTTGCTCGGTGTCGCCCATGCGCAGCCGCGAAGCCCGAGAGCACATCTACGAGCTTCTCGACGAGGCGGAGCAAAGTGGGGCGGTTCCGGCGGTCGGTCTCATCTTCCGCCAGTTCTCCGGACAGACCGAGCCCACCCTCTACCCGACCGTTGTGGTCGACTGTCGCGCCACCTTGCGTATTGTGCGGGAGCGAACGCGCGGGCCGGTCCTTCCGCTGGTGCCTTACAGCGACACCGATGCACTCCTGAAGATGCTCGACGACACCGCCGGACCGGACGGACTCGTGGGCGCTGCCGTGACACTCTTCGGTGACGCCGCACTTCAAGAGCCCTTGAGCAAGCGCTTCTCCTACCTCTGCGGAAAAGGGGGGCCCCACGCTTCGGATACCCGTGAAGCCCGCCTCGCATGGGGTGGTGGGCCGGCCAGCTGTCGGCTCCTCTCCGGCCGCGAAGGTCTGGAGCGACGCTACGGCCCGGTCGACCTCATGACCTTCTTCTCGCACGCTGCTCCGGCCCTTGTGAGCGACGAGCAGAGCCTCGAAGCGTCGGCACACGCGGCCAAGTAGCCACACGCGCATTCAGCCTACGCCGGCGACTCGGCTTCGGGTGTGAGCACGGCGTACCCACCTCCGCCATGCCAGTCTTCCACGGTGGATACACCCGTGTCGTCGAGCCCGTCCACCACGCGGCGCAAGCGAGGCTCTGCAATCGTGCGCGCTTGGGGTCCATGCTCAAGGAGCACCCAAGCGCGCCCCATCTTGTGGGCCACAGCCGCTGTGGTTCCGGAGCCTCCAAATGCGTCGAGCACCGCGTCACCCGGCTTGGTGGTAAGGGAGAGCACCCTTCGAATGAGCTTTTCGGGCTTCTTGCCCTGCTTGAAGCGAGCCCCGCCCTCGCCCGCGATTCCTTCCCACGGGATGTCGGTCCAGATGTTCGTGAGGGGACGCGAAGCGGTGTGCACGCCGTCAATCACCGTGACATTGCGGTCGTATCGGCAGATCTGCTGTCCGTTGAGGATGTAGACCGGCTCGAGACCACCAGACCGATGATGGACCAGCACCGACGCGGGGGGCTGCCGTGACCGCACCTTCGCCGCCACCGTGCCCGCCCCCGCCTTGCGATCAGAGATCGGCGCCAGCCGAAACACGTGCTGGGCATGGTCGACCACAAACTGCTGATAGGCAGGATCGGACCGACGAAATCGACTGGTCAACGGGCCTCGCTCGCGGATGAAGGCGTCTCGAACCCGACCCAGCTGCCACTGCTCCGCGGGATCTTGGGGATTCTCAATCCAGCGAGTGTACGCCGGGTCGGGCGGTCGCGGTACCCGCTGGGGATGGTACCGAAAGTCAGCGCGGCTCCGCGCGTACCAGAGCAGGTATTCGCTGGCCTTGAAGACGCCCCGATTCACGGTGCTGAACGCCGAGGGAGATCGGGCACGCACCGTGACTCGGCCGATGAAGCACTCGGTCCCGAACAGCTCGTCGAGCACAACCTTCATGTAGTCCAGCTCATTGTCGTCGAGCTGGACGAACAGGCTGCCAGACGCCCGCAGCAGGCGCCGAAGCAGGACCAGACGTCGGGCCATGAACTCCAGCCATGCGGAGCGAGAGCGCGCATCCGCATAGTGCGCATGTTTCGTGCCCCGGTTGTAGGGCGGATCGATGTAGACGCACTGAAACGACGCCGGCTCGTGTTCTGCGAGCCATGCCAATGCAGCGAGGTTGTCGCCATGAAAGAGCCGATTGCTCCCTCCCGGCACACCATGGCGAAGGGCTACCCGCCAGCGCTCACTCGGCGGTGGGGACAGGCTGCTCAGGTCGGGGAAGACGGTGGACAAGGCATCCTCACTCGTGCGACACGTGCTTCGGGAGTAAGCAGTCGAGCGCCACGGCTCAACGATTCTTCGGTGCAGTGCCCCGAACCCGATTCGTGCGTGCCCGAGATGACAGGGTAGGTCTCCCACAGCAGGCAATCCGCGTGGAGGAAACATGCCCGGAGGAAGGCTTGCGCCCGGCGCCCTGATGGTCTTCGCGGCATGTGAAGCCGGTCCCGCGAGCCCACCGGCCCCACCAGCCACGCACACCGCCTCGACCGCCTGCAGTCGTCCCAACGGACACGTGGATGCCGACGGAGATGGCTTCGGCGATGCCGCCCGTGGGGCGTCCGGATGTGATCCGGGTACAGTGGACAATGCAGACGACTGTGACGACACCGACCCGACGGTGCACGGTCCCACTGCGTTCTACCGAGATCAGGACCGGGATGGGTGGGGTGGAGCACCCACCCAGGCTTCGTGCACACCACCCCCCGGCGCGGTCGACAACGCTGCTGACTGCGACGACAACCGCCCCGAGGTTCACCCTGATGCATTGGAGCGATGCAACGGCATTGATGATGACTGCGACGGTCTCGTGGACGATGATGACACTACGATCATCGACCGTTCATGGTGGTTTCGCGATGTCGATGCCGACGGCTATGGCGACCCAGAGATCGCAGAGCCCGCCTGTGCGGCGCCCCATGGCTACGTCGACATGGCGATGGACTGTGACGATGGCGATCCGGACCGCTCTCCGTCGTCCCCTGAGCGCTGCCTCGACGGAACCGACGACGACTGCGACGGCCTCGTGGACGAGCAGTGTCCCCAGCTGCTTGACGAGGCCGATGCCCTCATCCACGGAGCAGCCGCCTGGGACATGCTCGGCGCTTCCATCCAGCTCGGCGACTGGGACGGAGACGGCACCACCGAGGTCGCCATCGGTGCGCCCGGATCGGATGCGCACGGCGAAGGGGCCGGTGATGTGCACCTGATCACGGCCGCTCAGGTGCAAGCAGGTGGCGACATCGCTTCGCTCAGCACCAAGACCCTCCACGGTAGTCGGCTCGACATCGCTGGATTCACACTGCAGCCGCCCGTCGACCTCAACCAAGACGGCTACGACGATCTTGTCCTCGGCCTGGTGGGCGGCGGACCCGGTCTGCCCGGCGGCGCGGCGGTGGTTCTCGGCCCTGTGTCTTCGAGTGCCGCACTCACTTCTGTCGAGGCCTTCCGCATCACCGGAGCATCAGACTACGACGGTCTGGGGGTTCACGCGCTCGGGATCGGCCAGCTGCGCAACGACACCCCTGCATCCATCCTGGTGGGGATCCAAGGCGACGACACAAGGGCCATCGCTGCGGGAGCGGCCTTGGTGTTCCATGCTCCCCTCTCAGATGCCATCCCCCTGGCCGAGGCCGCCCTTCGGATAGAAGGGGCCACAGAAGGAGGCGGGCTTGGGACGGCGACCGTGATCGCCGACCTCGACGGAGACGGGCTCGATGACATCCTGCTGGGCGAGCCAGGCGCAGCACGCGTGGTGGCATGGCCGAGTCCCGATCTGCCCTGGAATGGCACCGTGCTCGCCGCCAGTGCCGCACCCATTGTGATCGCCGACATCGATCCGGAGTCTGAGCTCGGGACCCGAGTCGTGGCAGCCGATGTGCACGGAGACGGCTATCTCGACCTGCTGGTGGGTGCTCCCGCGGCCAGTGTTCCGTACCCCCAGAGCGGTCGATGGGATGTGGTGCCCGGCCCCTTCACCGGCGCACGCCGACTCGACGGACCAGCAACCGCTCGCTTCCTCGACGCTTCCGGCCGCCTCACCTCAGTGGGTGACGCCAGCTCGGGAGTGGTGATGGAAGATCTCGACCAAGACGGCATCCTCGATCTCATCCTGGGCGGTCCGGGGCACTGGACCAACGAGGTGGGCGGAGGCGGCGCCTTCTGGTTTCATGGCCCCCTCTCGGGAGTCCAAGATGTCTCGGCTGCCCCGCGTACAGTCCTGGGTACGGTGGTCGAGGAAGCCGCCGGCGCTGGCCTTGCGGCCGGAGATCTCAACGGTGATGGGCTCTTTGAGCTCCTGGTGGGCGCGCCGATGGACGAAGACGACTACGGCCGAGTGGGCGTATTTTTCGGAGACCGCACCACGTGGTGACCTTCAATGTGTGGGCTCAACCGCCGAGCAACCGAGCATAGGCATGCGCAGACGGGCCCCATCCGCGATCCGGTGCCATGCCCCGCTGGGCCATCCGCCGGAAGGTGGCCGGGTGGTGGTACCAGGTCTGCAGTGCGAACCCGAGGGCTTGGCGGAAAGTATCCACACTGGCGGGTGAAAACGCCCAGCCAAGGCCAGAGTCTGAGCCGGGATGAAATGAGGGTACGGTGTCGGCAAGTCCACCCGTTGCATGCACCACCGGGACTGTGCCGTAGGCGAGCGCATACAGCTGGTTCAGACCACATGGCTCGAACCGGGAAGGCATCACGAGAATGTCCGACCCAGCGGTGATGCGATGCGCCAGTCCGTTGTCGAATGCCAGACGTGCAACCACGCGCCCACGCCACCGACGGGAGAGCTCGGCCAGCGCCTGCTCGTAGCGATGCTCCCCTGTTCCGAGAATGATGAGTTGGGCCGCCCCCGAGCCCCCGAGCCAGCCGCCCACCTGTTCGAGGAGATCAATGCCCTTCTGTCCGGTGAGGCGTCCGACGAATCCGACAACGGGAATGTCGCCGCGCACAGGGAGGCCCATTTCCGACTGCAGCGCAGCCTTGCATGCCGCCTTCCCACCGCCGGGACCCCGAGTGTCTTGATGCTCCGGCTCGTCAAACACCTCCGGCCCATAGTTTTCCGGAAGGTGCCGATCCACACGGGGATTCCAGTCCGTGGTGTCGATTCCGTTGAGGATTCCAGAGACCACATCGCGGCGCATACGGAGGATGCCATCCAGCCCACAGCCGAAGGCAGGCGTGCAGATCTCCCGCGCATAGGTGGGGCTTACCGTCACAATGCGATCGGCCGAGACCAAGGCGCCTTTGAGACAATTCAGGGCACCCCCCATCTCCAACGTGGATGCCCAGTGACCCGATAGATCAAGCCCGCCAAAGCTCGACATTCCTGCCTGCCCCTGGTGCGCAAGGTTGTGGATCACATGCACCGACGTGGCGTCTCGAAGCAGACCATGGGTCTGGTAGTGCGCCCGCAGGTACACCGGAAGCAGTCCGGCGTGCCAGTCATGCGTGAGGAAGCGAACCGGACCCCAATCCGCAAGCGGCGCTTCACCGCCCGGATGAAAGCGACGGGCGACCTCGATGGCGCTGCGAGACAACAACGCGAACCGAAACAGGTTGTCTCCGTAGGCTCCATGTTCATTGCCGTAAATTCCACCGCGGCAAATCGCAGGATGGTCGACGAAAACGATGTCGCCGTGGGCTGCGGTCCGGGTGTGGAACAGCCGGACCTCATGCACCGTCCCAAAGAGAGGAAAGCGGAGCCGCAGCCCCGTGTCCCATGCTTCTGGGTAGTCCCGGTAGCGGGGCGTGACGGTGACCACTCGATGCCCAAGGGCGGTGAGGGCCGATGGCAGGGCGGCAGCCACGTCTCCCAGCCCACCGGTCTTCGAAAAGGGCGCAATCTCAGCGGTCACCGAGCAGATCTGAAGCGATGCCATCCGAGCTCCTTCCCGAGGGCAGGGCCATCGAGTGATGCCCAGCGGTCGGCGGGATCGAGCTAACCCCAGGCACACCATTCCGGCGGACGCAGGCCCTGGGAATGCCACCCTGGCGAGCGACTTCGTCAGGCCGCTCAAATTTCCGGAGGATGCTCCATAGGCCGACGTCTTGGACATCTCTGCGGGCCTGTCGACATGCCTGCAGGTCCGATAGGCCCGATGTAGCGACTGCGCAACGTCTCGAGCGAAGCGTCAACCGGTCTGAATCCAGATGGTGCCGTCGACTGCGCCGGCTGGGTAGGCCGGCAACGGAATCGGAGTGGGGCCGGAGATCACCTCACCGGTGATTCGAAACGCCGCACCATGGCACGGGCACACGAACCGTCCGCTTCGAAACTCCACAGGGCATCCTTCGTGGGTGCACGCACTGGACAACGCCACAAAACACCCCGCTTCCGGCTGCGCCACGATCATCGCAATGCCATCCACGGAGACCAGCGCGCTGCCCCCCACCTCTGCCAGCGCAGGATGGTCGTCCACCGCTACGGCCGACCATCCAGGAGCACCCGGATCGGGGGCGACCACGCAAGGGTCAGGCCCTTCATCCGTGGTGGGATCCGTGCTCGATGTTCCGGTCGACCCTGCCGAGTCGGTCATCGGGAGTGGCTCCTTGTCGGAGCAACCCAGTCCCATTCCCACCAGCACAGTGGCACCCGATGCCAGCATCGAACGACGCGTCATCAGTTGCACTTGGACTGGACATTTTCCTGGCGAAGACATCCACACCTCCTCGACCAGTGTACTGCGCATCATCCGTCATCAGGAAGCCAGTCCACCCGTTCGGCGCAGTCATCCATCCCATCGTGTGTCGGAGGGGTCCCTGGTGGCCCGAGTCCGGCAAGGCGATGGTGCCATGGCCGCTCGCGTACAGTGCGAACCCAGCGTTCAAGGGGCAGCGGTGGCCGCCTCCGACGGAGGGGCTTCCAGCGCCGGCCAGTCACCAAAAGGCTTCTGGGGCGTCCGGTCGAAGTGAATGGCATGACCGGAGGCGGGGTCCCAGCTGTGCAGGAACTCCTTGTCGGGAAGCTCCACCGGCTCCGCCGTGCCCACCTGCACCCGCCAGCGTGGGTCGGCCGGCCCTACCGAGAGCGTTCCCATCCCACCGAGACCAGAGTGGTTCCCTGGCAAGCGCACCGCAGTACCGGTCTCTCCCACCTGTAGGCGATGCTGAATGCCCTTTTCTCCCTGCTCGCTGAGCGCGAGTAGAGAAGGAGAACCCCTAGGCATCTCGGCGGGGATCACACCCACGTTGTAGAGACCGGCCCGACCATTGCGTCCAGCCGCTTCGTGGCCGACGTCCCACCAGGAAATCACCAGGACGTCGGGGTTCTCGGATGCGTAGAGTCCCGGCATCCGCGCGGCCTGAAACGGTGGGTTCAGCTCGAACCGAATGCCATGCCCCACGATTGCGACCGTGGGAAAGTCCACCATTGGCTTGCCGGGCGGAAGTGAGCCCGCTTTCACCGGAGCCGCGATTTCTGGGGTGCCCCCGCCCTGGGCGACCTCAGATGTTGGTGAAACGACGGCCAGCTCCGCAGGAGTGGTGATCTCATCGGCGGGATCAGTGGCCGTCGATGAAGGCTTCGAACCGCTGTTGCAGGCCAAGATCAGTCCGCAAAGCCATGGAAACACGCGCATAAAATCTCCTGAAAGGCAGAAGGGCTGCACCCATTATCGCCAGGACTCGAATCCGATGGTCAGGACCATGGTGGTCTCTCGAGCCACTCGCAGTGCCTTCACCGGTTCTCCGTACTCTCTCGATTCCCAGGAGTCGACCGGACATCTCGATGTACGTCACCTCCCACTGCCCCAGGCTCGCCGCATCGACGAGCGCACACAGACCCTCTGCAGTGCGCTCCTGCATTCTCGCGGTGACACCACCGTGTGCAGATCGGAACGCACAGGCTCCCACAAGGATGGGCGCCCCACTCCGTGAACCAGGCCCCCCGTGACGCCCACGTCTCGTGCGTCCAACCCCCGACACCACCCCACTCTCAGGAGGCCCCCTCCTCCGGTCGCTCCGGCCACGGACTCGCGAGCGGGCGGAGCAACCGAAACGGCCCCAGGAGCCACCACAGACCGGCGAGCACCACCACATACGCAGACAGTCCGCCCACGGTCTGCCAGGTGCGAAGCGGGAACGACTCCGGCCAGCCAGCCACCGGCATCGGCAGCAATACCAGGAGCACGGGCGCGGCAAACAAGACCGACAAGGATGCACCCGCCACCATGTTGCGAGCCGCCGGCCCACTGAGGTCCGGGTCTGTCAATCGTAGGAGCGCCAGTCCGGTCGGCAGGGTGCCCGTCATGGCTCCAAACAGCACCAGCGAGTGCGACAGCGGATGCGTGGGGAAGATGCGTCGAGCCAGCCAGAGGCAGATCACGACAGTCACCGTGACCCCGACCAGCGCGAGCAGCAACACTGGCAACAGAGCCGATCCGACCCGGTCCGGCCGTACAGCCGCGATGGCACATACGGCCCCGACATCGACCGCAACCCCCGCGATGCGGCCCATCAAGCGATCGTCGGCAAAGTCTGCCCATCGAGTGCGGTCTGCCACCTTTCGCAGTGCGAGCGCCACAAGCAGGGCGATGATGAAGTGAAAACCGTAGACCATCCCTGCGTTCTGACCGTCGCCCAGCAGGCCAGCCACACCGCTCAAGATGAACCAAACCACCAGATAGACCGCGCCCACAATGGCGAGCTGCACTGATAGACGCTCCATCTCGCCGCCTTCTTCGCTCTCCGTCACCCTCTTCGCTTCATTTCCATCGGCCGCGTCTGTCTCCGCACCGTCCGTCCACCCGCGCCAGCGCGCGATGTGGAAGTAGGCCACGCCGAAGAGAGCACAGAACACATACCCGAGCGTGGCCATCGCGAGCCCGATCTGGGCACCTTCCACCATGCCCATTCCTTCCCACGCTTTGCCCAAAGAGAGTGCCTGTCCTGGTCCCTGACTAAATCCCAGCGGAACCATGATGCCCACACCCGGATGGAGCGGCCCCACCACCCCATTCCATGCGAGCACCACGAGCAGACCGATGATGCCCTGACTCATGGCCAGGATTGGAATGGCGAGTCCAATCGAGCGGACGGCCGGAGGGACTGCAGATACCATCTGGCGGAGCCTCGCCACCAGCCCGCCGCCTGCTGAAGACGTCGGACGCCCCGATGGTACGGCTCGGCGGAGACCCATGGCGATGTAGATGATGGGAAGTGAATGGTAGACCACCATCTCCAGCAAGTCGGACTGTAGAGGCAACACCCCCAGCCCTCCACCGCCAAGCAAGAGTCCCAAGAGTCCCGCGACAAGCACCGGAGGGACTGCAAGCGCGCGTACCGCCGGTATCGAACGGTGTAGCTGTCGTGCGCCCAGGATCAAGACCGCCACGTAAAGAAGAGTCAGGACTCCACCATCTTGCCAGTACTGCACGTCGCCCTCCGGTCTGCGAGCGCGGCAACCCTACATCTTTCGGCGGGTAGCCCCAAGCACCCGCTCAGCAGAATTCACAGATCGACGAGTGTGATGTCGCGTCCGCCAAAGCGCACTTCACGGGTGAGCGGTCGTCGCTCCACCACCGCCGTCGCCCCCACAACGCCATGCCTGGCCAGCTCCTGTCGGGCGCGGTGCACATGGACATTCAAGGTCTTGGGATCAATGCCGAGCCGCTGCGCGGCAGAGTCAAACCCAATCCATCCGGCCTCGTCATCATCACCTTTGTCGACTCCACCCTGCAGGCGTTCGCGTGCGAGCAAGAGAAGGCTAGAGTGGTGCGCTCGAGGCCGCAGCTGCAAGGGACCGGCACGGCCTTGCGCATCCATTCCAATGCCACCTTGCACATCTCGGTAGAACACGAACCGGAACCCATCCAAGGGGTCGGCATCGCTGTCCTCAAGTGCAACGTCTGCGATGGTGCCGGCCAGATCCTCGGGAAACACGACCTGGAAGGTGCGTCCACCCACCGAGATCTCCGTATCCTCGACCAGACTCTCCTTTAGGCCATCCTCTTCGCGGACCCACCCACCCTTAGACCAGTACAAAGTCACGGTCGGCTCTTCGGGAGATGGGATGCCCAGGATGGGACCCGACTGCCGGATGGACTCGCCGGTCGACACGTCCACGATTTTCGGCATCGGCGGGCTGTCCGAAACAAGCCGCCAGGCATCCTCCACGTCACCGAAGGCCACGAGCGCGTTGCGACGAAGTCGAATCCGCTCCCCTACCAACAACCGTCGGCCATCCACATACGTGCCGTTGGTGCTCCCAAGGTCGCGCAACAGCCACTCGTATCCAGACCAGGACAGGATCGCGTGCTCAGCAGACACTCTGCGGTTGGGAATCCGCAGGTCACTGCTCCGAGACCGGCCCACCAGCTGGCGTACCTCCGCAACATATGCTCTGCGACTCGGTAAGTGCAGCAAGGTTCCCACTTGTCCCCCGGAAGACGAAAGGTGCCGCCAACTACGTACTCCGCCTAATCTGGCAGCCTAGCAGAAGTCAATATCGAGACAAATCTGCACAACGTTGCTCCGATCCGTCAATAACAAGTCGCTTTCATATTCTGCCCGAACCGTGCAGTTGCAAGCGCATCGGGCTTCTTCCATCGCTCCTGCCGTTGCTGCGGCGCGATCGAGCCCACGCCCCATCAAACCGACCATCGCCCGAGCGACAGACAGCAAGCACAAAGCCGCCCGAGGCGGGGGGCCTCGGGCGGTTGTGTCACTGGCGGTTGTGTCACTGGCGGTTGTGTCACTGACGAAGCGCCGGCTCAGATCAATCCGGCCGACTTGAGCACTTCCACCATCTTGCTGCCCATCTCGGCGGGGCTGCGCACGACATGTACACCGGCATCTTCCATCGCCGCATACTTGTCTTCTGCACCACCCTGGCCACCAGAGATGATGGCACCGGCGTGCCCCATCCGACGCCCCGGAGGCGCCGTGGCACCGGCGATGAAGCCCACGACCGGCTTGGTCATGTGATGCTTCGCCCAGGCACAGGCATCCTGCTCCGCAGTTCCACCAATTTCGCCGATCATGATCACAGCGTCGGTGTCGGGATCATCATTGAAGAGCTTCAGAGCATCGGTGTGGTTGGTGCCAATGATCGGATCACCACCAATGCCGATGCAAGTACTCTGGCCGAGACCGGCGGCAGTGAGCTGACCGACGGCTTCATAGGTGAGCGTGCCAGACTTGCTGACCACACCGATACGACCCGGCTTGTGGATGTGACCCGGCATGATGCCAATCTTCGCCTGTCCGGGCGTGATGATGCCTGGGCAGTTCGGACCGATGAGCCGGCAGTTCTTGTCCTGGATGTAGCGCCAGGCCCGAACCATGTCGTTCACCGGGATGCCCTCGGTGATGCACACGATCAGCTCAATGCCTGCATCGGCCGCCTCCATGATGGCGTCGGCCGCGAATGGTGGTGGAACGAAGATCATGGAGACGTTGGCCGCCGTGATCTTCCGCGCTTCAGCCACGGTGTTGAAGATGGGAAGGCCATCGAACCACTGTCCGCCCTTGCCGGGGGTCACCCCACCCACAAAGATAGGGGCGTATGCGTGGCTCATGCGGGTGTGGAAACCGCCGGCGGAGCCGGTGATACCCTGGGTGATGACACGGGAATTGCTGTCGACGAGAATAGCCATGGTGCGTGCTCCTACTTGCCAGCAGCGGCGGCGACGGCCTTTTCAGCAGCGTCGGCGAGGGTGTCGGCGGGGATAATGGCGAGACCGCTCTCAGCGAGTAGCTTCTTGCCAAGCTCAGCGTTCGTGCCGGCGAGTCGAACAACGAGAGGCACGGAGAGACCCGTCTCCGCAACCGCGGCGATGACGCCTTCTGCGATGACATCACAGCGCATGATGCCGCCGAAAATGTTCACCATGATGCACTTTACAGATGGGTCCCGAGTGATGATGTTGAGGGCAGAAATGATCTGCTCTTTCTTCGCACCACCGCCCACATCCAGGAAGTTCGCCGGCTCTCCGCCGTAGTGCTTGATAATGTCCATTGTGGACATCGCAAGCCCGGCTCCGTTGACCATACAGCCGATAGTGCCGTCGAGCTTGATGAACGAAAGATGGGCCTTCGCAGCTTCCACCTCGGAGGGGTCGTCTTCAGACTCGTCGTACCACGACGCAATTTCTTTCTGCCGGAAGAGCGCGTTGTCGTCAATGGTGACCTTCGCGTCCAGCGCAACCACGTCGCCCTCAGAGCTGATGACCATCGGGTTGATCTCCACCAGGCTCGCATCGGTGGCAAGGTAGGTCTGGTAGATGCCCTGGAACAGCTTGGCAGCCTGCCGGCTGGTCTTCTTCTGCGTCAAGCCCAGATCGTATGCCATCTGCATGCACTGCCAGCTTCCCAGCCCGGTGATGGGATCGGCCCAGACCTTCTTGATGGCCGAGGGGTTTTCCGCAGCGACCTCTTCGATCTCGGTTCCACCTTCGGTGGATGCCATGAGCACGAGCCGGCTGTTGGCGCGGTCCAGAAGCACCGACACATAGAGCTCAGTCTCGATGTCGGCGCCCGTGGTCACAGGAACCGTCTTCACAACGACGCCATCGAGACCTGTTTGCTTGGTGACCAGGGTGTTGCCGAGCATCAACGACGCCGCAGCCTTGACGTCGTCAATCGAACGACACAGCTGCACGCCGCCCTTGCCTGGCACATCTGCGGCACCGGCCACCACCATCTCGAGTGTGTTCGCGTCGACCGCTTCCTTGAAGCGACCCTTGCCGCGACCGCCGGCATGCACCTGAGCCTTGACCACCCAGAAGTTTCCGCCAAGGTCCTTGGCTGCCTGGACGGCATCTGCAACGTTGTGAGCGGCGGTGCCCGGCGGGACCGGTACGCCATGGCGTCGGAGCAGTTCCTTCGCCTGGTATTCGTGGAGCTTCATGATCAGCTCTCCTCGGATGGGGAAGTCTGGGGGCGGGCCATCAAACAGGGTGGAACGAAGGCCCAAAAAAAGGAAGAATCGGCAGAAAACACGGAGTGATTCGATCCGATGCGATGTCGGGTCATGATCACGAACGCCCCTCGGAAGAGGGGCGCATCAGCATCAGCCAAGCAGCGGACCACCACACTTGGGACAGCCACATCCGCATGCCTCAACCCCTTGAGCCACAGGCCCGTCGCGCCGTACGGAACCCATGACGAGGGCATGGGCCATAGTGGTCATGGCAGGCGAGGTAGGCACGTGAGAGTCCGTGGGCTCAGCTGTTGAGAGAGCGGGGGTCCTGGTTCTCGGCCTTGAAGCTGCACCGGTAGATCGCCACGCCCTTGCCGTTGCGGAAGTTCACTCGCTCGTCGACGATTTGTGCTGCAATGCCCGCGATGCGCGCAAAGCCAAAGAGCACGGTATAGTAGTCGGAGTCGGTGAGTCCCTGGGAGTTCAGCAGGGTTCCGGAGACCGCATCCACGTTCGGGTACGGATTCGAGATCTTCGGGTTTTCCTTGAGAACCTTGACGGCCCGCTCGCGCAGCGCCAGCGCGGTCTGGAACAGCGCGTCGTTCGGGCAGATTTCCTTGCCCAGCTCGTACTGGATGGTCGCGCGGGGGTCTTCGGCACGAAGCACCGCGTGTCCGAATCCGAACACAAGCTGTTTGTTCGCCATGCGTGTGCGGACCATCGCCTCAATCTCGTCGGCGTCCGTGGTGCCTACGCTCCGAACAAATGCGAGGCAGTCCTGGTTGGCCCGACCATGACGAGGGCCGTACAGGCCAGCCATGGCGGCACCCAGCGAAGCGTAGATGTCGGCCAGCCCACTGGCGACCGCCTTGCCGGTGAAGGTGGAGAGGTTTCCGCCACCGTGGTCCATGTGAAGGATGTAGAAGGTGCGGAGAAGTGCGGTGAGCTTCCCGGCATCCGCACCCGGTACGCCCATCATCTGCACGAAGTTTTCGACGAGACCAAGCTCAGGCTTGCTCTCAATGGGAGCCCCCCAGCCAGACCGCTGGCGGAACACCGTGGCCACAAGCTCGGGAGTGCGTGCGATGAGGTTGAGGGCATCTTCGGTGTAGTCGTTCGTCTTGCCGGTCATGCCGAGGAGGTTCAGGCCCGCGATGAGCCACTCCATGGGATGTCCTTGCTTCGGCAGGCCAGTCACCATGGCTGCAACGCCCTCGGGCAGGTTGGCCCGACTGGCGAGGTCGGCCTTGAACGCGGACAGCTGCTCGGCGTTCGGCAGCTCTTTGTTGAACATCAGGTAGACGACGGCTTCGGGGTCGAGGTTGGCGAGGTCCTTGACGGAGTAGCCAACGTACGAAACCCCTTCCATCGGGTCTACCCGCGAAGTGCGGACCGTACCCACGGGGAAGCCCCGCAACCCTGTGTTCAGGTGCCGGGTTGTGATGCTGAAGAGGACGTCATTCTGCTCGCCCATGGTCTATCTCCACGCTCGTTTGGAAGCCGCGACTATCGCAAACCACCTCCCGCCGCCACGGTACGATGATGTGAACCCTCAACCCTGGGGTACTGATGGACCTACTCACACGCGATCCTTTTCGACGTCCCCAAAGGAGGGCCAACACGCCCCATCGCACGCACGCAACGCCTTCCGCTTCGGCCATCGCTCCGGCATTTCGTCGCAGCAGCACTTCGGCGACCAGAAACGCCACCCAGTGCTGGTATCCGGCATATAGTCAGAAGAGGTATGCAAAAATCACCCGGCCACAAGATGCACCGGGCGCTGGCGCTTCGCTGCTCGCCAACACCGCGCCGCGCCGCGCATTTGCCGTCCGTCGAACGCCACCCAATCTTCATCTTGCAACGAAGCCCGCTCGGCCATTCTCGTGAGCCGGCGTTGTTCTTCGCCTGAAACCGGGAGCGGGCATCCGAGAAGCATAAGACCTTGCGCCGCATCCTTTGGCTCCCCTCGCATTCTCCTCAGAGGCTGAGCACAACACAGCTAAGTGCATCGTAGTAGTCGGGCTGATCGCCGAATGCGAGACAGGGGAGTTCAGGATCGGATGGCAAAACCACGTATGTAACGGTGCCCATGAACGCTTCCTGAAAGACCGTGGTCCCTGGCTGCAGGTCGGCGAGGTCTCCGCCATAGGCGAGCTCGATGCGGCCATCGGAGATGGCGTGGCAGTAGGGGCCATAGGCGGTCCCGTCCGCCGCCGTGTAGCCGGTGTGACAGTCCTCTCCAGTCCAGCATGGGATGTTTTCCCCGCAGGAACCACCCGTCTCAGCCATTCCCAGCTGCCATGCACCGCCGTCTGAAACCGCCAGCGAAACGGCTTCGCCGCCCCAGGTCACGGAAACCTCGGGCAGCTCCGGCGCTGGCGCACCAGAGTCGGGCTCCGGGTCGCTGAAGGTGACCGTCTGGCTCTGCGGTGATGCATCCCCAGGCGTCTTGCCCTCGTCATCCATCACCACGCATCCAACCTGCAGTCCGGTGACCATCGCAAGCGCCACTCCGGTGGTCGAACGGCCCCATGTCGGTAGCCCATGGAAAGCGAACATCGAATCTCCAGTGCCCGCGTTCAGTGTAGCCCAAGCAAGCGCGAGTGGTGGAACGGTGTGGACCGATGGACTCCCAAGGCGTGACTGCACGGCTTCCATCCCCATCACGCACCCAGCATTCCTGCAGCCGAAACCCTTGCTCTTCCCGGTGGGTTGCGCAGACGAACCGGTCGGCGATCGCACCCTCCCGTGAACCAATGCGTGTTTGTCCTCTCAGACTGCTTTAGGTACCCCGAGTGTGTTGCTGAATCGGAGACCGGTATGCCCCACATCGTGGCCGACCCGTGCGTCAAGTGTAAATATACCGACTGCGTGACGGTCTGCCCCGTGGACTGCTTCCACGAGGGTGTGAACATGCTCGTCATCAACCCTGATGAGTGCATCGACTGCGGCGCCTGCGTGCCCGAGTGCCCCGCAGATGCAATCTTTCTGGACGAAGACCTGCCCCCCAAGTGGGGAGAGTACGAAGCCCTCAATGCCAGCCTCGCCGACCAGTGGCCCGTCCTGACCCTACAGCGGGATCCGCTGCCGGGGGCCGACGCTGCTCTTGCCGAGGCCTCGAAGCGAGCCGCTCTGAGCCTGCAGCCCGGTGCCGGAGACTGAGCGGAGCGCTACTCCGCCGAAGAACCCTGCACCATCGGTGCCAGCCCACGGGCAATCTGCTCGGCAAGGTCCCGGTCTACCGCCTTCGCCGCGACCTTGATCGCGTTGCGGATCGCGCCAGAGTTGCTGCGGCCGTGGGCCTTGATCACCACATGGTCAAACCCCAGCAGCGGCGCTCCGCCATATTGCTTCCAGTCGGTCATCCGGCGCAGCTGCTGCAGGCCCTGGGACAGCATTGTGAGGCCCAGCTTCCAGAGGAATTTCCGCGCATACGCATCTCGCGCGATGTCCGACACCACCTCAGAGACACCCTCCAGCATCTTCAGGACCACGTTGCCGAGGAATCCGCTGCACACCACCACATCGACTGTGCCTCGAGGAATGTCGAGTCCCTCGATGTTGCCGTGAAAGTTCACGGTAGAGAGGTTGGCGAGCAGGGCATGAGCGTCGACGATGTGCCGTGGTCCCTTGTTGGCCTCCGTACCATTCGAGAGCAGTGCCACCTTGGGATGTTCGTTGTCACTGATGATCCGTGCATAGGCGGCCCCCATCACGGCAAACCCCACCAGCTCCTCCGCCGTTGCATCGAGGGTGGCGCCCACATCCAACATCAGAGCGAAGGGGTCACCACGCTCTCCATGCCGTTGTTCGGTCGGGTACACCGCTGCCAGTGCAGCGCGTCGCACGCCCGGAAGGCGCTGGAAGTGGTCCGATGATGCCAAGATGGTTGCGCCCGTGTTGCCTGCGCTCACGAGCGCATCCGCCTCCCCTTCCTGCACGAGTCGCGCGGCGACGTTGATGGAACATTCCGGCGCCCGGTCAAGCGCAGCGCGCGGATGGTCGGCCATACCCACCACACCATCCGCTGCATGGACCACCTGGATCCAGTCCGGATCGTGCGAGAGCCCTCCTAGTGTGGCTGTAATGGCTGGCTCGTCACCCACAAGCAGCACACGGACAGGCGATGCTTCAAGCGACAGCCGCGCAGCGCCAGCCACCGTGCTCTCCAGCCCATGATCACCACCCATGGCATCCAGCGCGACCCGAACGGGATCGGACCTCTTCGGGGTCGCGGACATGTACACCTCAACATTCTGTCTGCGGAGAGTCTACAACTCGCGGAGCGCCGACGGGGCTCCACCATCCGCTCTCGACGTGAGGGCCACAAAGCCGTCACCTACACGGGCGCTCTTTTCGTCCTCTGCCGCGCTACGCTCGCCGCTCCACCCCCTTGTCCAGGAGGTTCGAATGACAGACAACGCGCAGAATCCCGCCGTTGAAGAAGTCGACTGGGAAGAGACTCCCACGATTTCACTCGAAGACGCCAGCGGAAACATTTCCAGGTTCGAAATGCTGGCCATTCTCGAAGTCGACGACAGCGCCTATGCGGTCCTCACGCCAGCCAGCGACACGCCTGAGGCCGATGCGCCCCTTGAGATTCAGATTCTCCACTACGAAGAAAGTGACGAGGGCACCTTCTCCCTCCGGTCGGTCGAAGATGATGACCTCGCCGAGCACTTGTTCAACGTGGTGTCCGAGACCCTCACTCAGGCTGCAGAAGAGTAGTCTCCGCGAAGAGCACTCGGCCCTGGCGCTCGGATGCGCCTGGGGCGCCCACCACCCATCCGTGGTCGGGGTGTAGGGCCATCGCCCCTCCGAGGCCATCCCGCGGGGCGCTGGCCGGGTCGAGGAGCTGCGCATCCCACGCAGTTCCAACGCCCTCGATCGGTCCGTAATACACGCGGGCAACCCCACCCGCCATCCCATCCGGAGCTCCAGCCGTGATGTCTACGAAGCCGTCCTGGTCGATGTCGGCGAGTGCAAGGCCTGCAGAGAAGTGGGCATCGGGCCCATCCCCAAGCCGATGCGCATCGAGCGCGACGAGCGGTCCACCAGAGGAGCCCGCCGGCACGA
Organism: uncultured Pseudomonadota bacterium; assembly: GCA_913044235.1. GTDB lineage: Bacteria > Myxococcota_A > UBA796 > UBA796 > UBA2385 > CAJWOS01. Next base: position 7,156 of record CAJWOS010000019.1, on the reverse strand, counting down.
CGGTAAACGCACCGGAGCCGGAGCCATTCCGCGTGTCTCCGAAGGATCCCACCACCAGATCATCGAGGCCATCCCCCGTGACATCTCCGGCCGCGAGCGTGTACCCGGCCAAGGTCCAGCGTTCCCCCGTCCACGCCCCGTCGGCATCAGACAATACGGCGGACTCGGAGAACGGTGCGTGGACCGCATAGACCCTGCCTGCAAAGGTGCTTTGGCCCCAAGCTCCCGTTGCGAGATCCCGCAGGCCGTCGCCGTTGAGGTCGGGCGTGGCCATCGAGCCACCGGCCAGCTCGCCAGTGTCACTCCCATGCCACTCCGCCACAAGCGAATGGTCGATGGCTGATCGTAGGGAAATACGCCCCCGGTCACCCCGAAAGCGGGGCTGACCGAGGAGCCATCCATCAGGATGTGCTCCCGCACCTTCCCCCAACAAGACCACGCCCACGACACCATCTTCCAACACCACGACCGGAGATAGGTCGCGCTCGACCATCTGGTTCCCGGAATCCGCGGTCAGCAGGTAGACCGCACCGGTGGCGTCATCATGGCCCTCACGGCTCCATGCTCCAGCCAGGACGCCCGCTCCATAAGGGCTGAGCGCCACACCCAAGTGCGCCTCCGGGTCTGCAGCCGTAAACGTGGGGCCATCCGGCAGGCGGTGGATGATCCCGCCTCCCCCAGGCTCCGACACCCACACCTGATCACCCACCCAGGCCACTTTCGAGCCCAGCTCGCCTCCAGGCGTCGTGCCCTCGCGGAGCACTACGGCCTCAAGGTCGCCCAGAACCCGTGGAGGATCTTCGGTCGGACTGCCGGTCTCTGGTGCTCCCGCGGAGTCGTTCGTCGAGGCCGAATCCAGTGGTTGAGTGGGGCTAGTGGAGCCCCTCTGCCCCCCAGAGTCCAGCGGGGGGCGCTCGTCGCTGGCGGTCGTCGCTGCCGAAGACACTGGCGGCGCAGTGGACTTGCCCCGCTTCGTACACGCGCCGAACCATGCAAACCCCAGGGCGGTGACCAAGATCCAGGAGCGACATTTCATGGGGACTCCAGGCTGGGACGCTGCAGAGAGATGACAGGTCTTCCTGGTAACCATCCGGTCGCTGTCAAGGCCATTTGCAACGAGAGCACCGCTGCGATGATCAAGGCCAACAAGATCGGAACAATCAACCACCGAAGCCGGTGTGATGGCACGCCGGTGCGCATCGGCTGCGTGGGCACTGAATCCACCGCAGAAAGACGGGGCCGGCGGCCCGGTGCACGCCGAGCCCCGAAGGCCGGAGCGTCTGAGAGGGAGTCCGGTTCCAGCCAGGCGGGAACCCGTACCGCAGCGACGCCGACGGGCACCTCGCCAAACGCCGCTTCCCTAGGCTGTGCTCCTGCGGTGGTAGGGCCAGGTCCCAGTCGTCGGAGCTGCTGCAGTGCCGCGGCAGCAGTCGGTGGTCGGGCCGACGGTTCCGGGGACAGCCAGCGTTCGAGAAGGGCAGTCAAGCCATCAGGCACATCCACAAATCGTTGCCAGTCGGGCTCTCCATGCGGGGTCCAGAGCTGCTGCACCGAGCGCCCGGAGAGGAGACATACGGAGAGAGCGGCCACCCGGTGGAGGTCTGATCCCGGCACCCACGGACCGCTCCGCAGCTCCGGCGGCATGGCCGGGTCAGCCACCGTGAATGCTGCATATTGTTCAATGTCGACCGGATGCAGCACAACCGGGCCCCCGTCTTCCGAGACAGCCACCCGAGAGCGGTTCAGCGGTCCGCAGGAGATCGGCGTCTCCGCGCCGTGGAGACGCTGCAAGCCCTCGAGCAGGTGTTCCATCCAAATGCGGGTACGAGCCACGCTCCATGGACTCGCTTGGCTCGACTCAAGAGTGGGCCACGGACTCGGGAGCTGAACCACTCCCAGCGCACCGGCTCCGCCTGCGCTCACCAGGAACGCATCGTGCCAGCCTCGCACTGTGTGGTGCCGCGCGGCCCGGACAGCCTCGGCCCATCGAGGAAGCCACTGTCGTACCAGATCGACAGCCTTCGGCCGCAAAGGCAGCACGCGGACCTGGACTCGGGTTCCTCCGGTACGCACATCCGAGGCCGTATACACCGTGGCGGGACCGGCCCCGGGGATCGGGTGCGTCAGTCGGTAGCGGTCCTGCAAGAGCGGATTCCCACCGCAGGATGCACACGGCACCGTGTCTGTTCCGCGACCACACGAGGCACACAACAAGGTCAGCGCGTCCGCGGAGTCACCCACATTCACGGACTCCAAGCGGAACCGATTCGTTGTTGATGAGCCTGTCATTCAGGGCTCCCCACGCCCTGATTATGCCACGACAAACGGTCAGAGGGGGGATTGTTCCGTCGTTGCGCGTCCGTCCGAGCCTGGCTCCGCCACCCACAGACGCAGACGCGGCACCGGGTCTGCCCGAAGGTCGGCTCACTCGCCCGGAGGCTGCGGTGTGGTCGGCAAGAGCACGTATCCAGTCTCGAGGTCGCCGAGGAAGGCGCAGCTCTCCGGACCCCGCAAGCCAAGGTAGGCCGCAGTAAAGGCCGAGAGTGTGGCCTCCAGACGCTCCTCGAGCTCGCCCACGCGGCTGCCGTTGCTCGACGGAAGGTCGGCCTCAAGCAGTGCGTCGAACGCGGGGGTCTCATCGAGGTGCGGCATCGCGTCGCCCAACCGCTCCCAGATCAAGTCGCGGAAGCGAGACACGGCGTCCTTGCGGGCACCGACCGGTCCGACCTTGAGTCGAACAGGCCGTTCACCACCAAACAGCAGCACCTGTGCAGCTTGGTTGTAGGTCTCGACGACGCGATCACCTTCCGCCATGGGATTCGGATCGAAGCCCATCCGCATCAACGCTCGCCCGATGGTGCGGGGATGCGACGCGTTGACTGTGTTGACCTGGTATTCATCGACGTTGTATGCCCCGAAGTGGTCTTGCAGAAGCTCATCGCAGGGACGCCGACCTGAGGTATTTTCGACGATCAGTGGTGCGTTTACTGCCAGAACACATCCAGCGCGACCACGGTTTCGGGCGATCCAGCCGAGAATATCTTCGTGTGTGCGGAGGGCGGACGACGAGATGAGGCGAGCGCCTCCGTCTTCGCCAATCTCCATCACGGCCCCACCAGACGACTTCCGGGGCGCCCATGCAAGGTCGAGTCCGAGGAATCGAGGGACATGCCGACGGCGTCGTCTTGCTCGGCGCCGACGTTCTACCGGGGCTGGGGTTTCGGTTTCGGTCTCGGTTTCGCCGCTGTCGGCGGCTTCCGGGGCTTCCACTGCGCTTGCTGATTCGTCGTTCACGGTTCTTCGTTCCTCATCGGGGAATCACGAAATCACGGACTCACGGCCGTTGTGTGGCGGCGTCCATATTCCATCTGAAGGCGTCTGGCGATGGTGGACTCTACCGGAGCCTCACCCCGGCCGCAGGTCTCGGTCGGTCGCGTCTGGTCGTGCCCATACCACTGCTGGACGGGACCGGAAATGATGCTTGCAGGCAGCAGGGATGTGGGGCAGCAGGTGGCGTACCAACACACCCGCCTCCGCTCGATGGGCGAAGCTTCCTCCAAGGTGCATGGCGTCGAGCAGAAGGAACACGTCTCCGCTGGCTCTCGCTTCGTGCTCCGCTGCAGCAAGCAGCGACTTTTCGCGCCCCACTGCAGCCCCGACCAACAACAATCGCGCTGCGAGGCGCCGGTCTCCGGCCACCTCCAACAAGTCCAATGCGTCATCGATGGCTCCGCCATTGGCGGTGAGCACCCCAACAAACCCGAGATAAAACGCGGCATCGGTCGCATGCCCTGCCCGTGCGGCCTCCGCTTCGGCCACCTGTGCGACCGCGAGTGCCGCGGCCGAGTCTCCACGAGCCATCCGTAGCCCCAGCTGCACATCGCGGAATGCAAGCCGAAGGGTGCTCGGCGCATCGGGATCCGCCTCTACCCTCGCCTCGGATAGCGCCGCTGCGGCCCCACGCAGATCGCCGATGTTGACCAAAACGCTGGCTCGACCCACCAGCTCGAGTGCCCGATCGTGCGGACGCTGCGTGTATCGGCACACATCCGCCGCTTCATCGAGTGCTTCGAGTGCACGGTCTACACGCCCCAGACGCCGCCAGGCCACCGCGATCCGGTACAGCATCGGCACCAAGAGGTGTGCCCGTCCGGTGAAGCGCAGGTGATCGGCAGCGGCAAGCAAGATGTCGCGCCCTTCTCCAATCCGCCCGCCCTCTACCAGCAGCGCGGCCAAAGCACCCTCCGCATGCATCCGGAGTCCTTCGTCTCCGGAATCCTCTGCGAGGTTCATGGCGCGGTGGGCCAGCAAGTGGGCAGACTCGGGGTCACCCGCGCGCCGATGCAGCTCAGCAGAGGTGACCATCGCACGCACAGGCACGTCCGGTCGCGATGGCAGAGGCGGCCCCGTCAGGACTGCATCGAGTGTGGCCGAAGCTTCCTCGCTGTCGCCTCGGATGGCAAGGACTTCGGCCAGCCATACCGCCGCATCGGCTTCCAGCTCTGCACTCCCAACTCCGGATGCCAGCGCGCGTGCCTCGTACAGTGCCGCTTCCGCTTCGGCCCACCGACTCATCTGCAGGTAGCACCGCCCCCGCGCCAGGTGAATGGTCGCCGACTGCTCCGGCAGCGGACGGGCTTGGATGGCCGCTTCAAGAACATCGGCACACGTGCCTAGCTGTCCCCGCATTCGAAGGTCCTCTCCCAGCTCAAGCAGACGATTCGCGGCATCGGGTCCTTCCGCACCATGCGCCCGATGCCAGCGAATCCGCGGCTCGAGCCACACCGAGTCGGGACGACGCGACAGCGCAAAGGCCAGCCCAGCGTGCAGCTCAATCCTGCGCGTACGGTGCAGTTGGCGCAGCAGCAGCAGGGCGATCCCCGGATGCGACACCCCCAGACGCTCGCCGTCCGGGTGGGCTTCGATCGCCGCAAGGCCGGAGTCCATCAAGACCGGTACCACCACAGCCCGAGCCTCGCCCACGACATCGAGCAGCACCTCTACGCTTGTGGCCTGCCCCGCTACGGCAATCACCTCGAGCATTCGCCGGGCCGACGACGGCAACCGAGCGATGTCTCGGCCAAAGGTCCGGGCGAGCTCCACAGCCGGCGCCACGCTGCTCTTTCGATCGAGATGCCATCGAATCTGCCCCTTTTCATCCACCCCCTCGGCCCACAGGGCACCGCACTCCACAAGCTCATGAACCGCGGCCGTGATCAAGCCAGGCAGACCATTGGTGACCCGCTGGAGGGCAGGACCGAGTCCGGCGGGACAGCCGGAGGACTGCAATCGCGATGACACCAGCTGCTCCGTTTCCGTCGGCGTGAGCGGCCGGAGGTTCACGCGATGGCCCTCGAATGCGAGCGAGTCCCGCTCTGCGGTCACCACGACTGCGAGTCTCGGCACGGCATTGACGATCGCCGCCAGATCGGCCTCGGCTCCCGCACCGGCTTGGTCTGGCGCTTCGACCACAAGCAGGAGCGGACCCTCCGCAGCCAAATGGGTCAGGTCGGCATGAAGCTCAGCCACCGTGCCGGGAACCCGGTCGAGGAACCGTGCAAGCTGAAAGGACAACGCATCGAGCATCCGCATGCCGCTGTCTCGCCCGCCACCTCGAATCCCGATGATGTCAAAGCCGTGCTCCAAAGCACGATCAACCGCGCGCGAGCGCATCCTCTGAATCCCACTTCCCACGCCCCCCAAGAGCACGACCGTCATTCGTGCATCCAGGGCGGCCTCAATTCCGCCGAGGGCCGCAGCCCGCCCGATCAGGTGGGCACGCCCAATGTGGCGCCCGTTCCGCGGTCCCTTTCCCAGCACCATCGCAAGCGCGTTGGATGCGGTCCTCGGCCGACCATCGGGATCCCAGGCCATCAACCGCTCGATGGTGTCTGCAAGACGAGCTGGCAGGTCGGGCAACCGGGATGTCACTGGAATGCGGCGTCCGTCTCGATGGGCCTCGAGCTGCTCCAGCGGTGTCCGTGCCGTCACCGGCAGAAAGCCTGTCACCAGCTCGTAGAGCGTCACCCCCAGAGAAAACAAATCACAGCGGTGATCCACCTCACTCCCAAGGACCTGCTCCGGAGCCATGTAGCTCCAGGTGCCCATCACATCGCCGAGCGTGGTGGTACCGTTGCCTTGGTCGTCTCGCGCCAGCCCAAGGTCGATCAGCTTGAGCGAGCCATTGATGGTACAGAAGATATTGGTGGGGTTGATGTCGCGGTGGATCACACCACTCCGGTGGAGCTGCGCGGTGATGGTGAGTAGGCCTTCCGCGACAACCAACACCTGGTCCACGGGGTGTGCCCCCTCTCGATCCATCCGCTCCGCAAGCGTCTCGCCATGCAGAAGCTCGAGCACCACGTGCGGTATCGGGTCGCTCCCAAAGCCAAGGCACTTCGGAAGTCCGTCCACCTCCACGGCGGAGAGAAGCGTACCCTCCCGCAGGAAGCGCCTCACCTCGAGGTCATCGGGACTTGGGTTCCGCAGCAGCTTCACTGCAGCCCGCATGCCATCGGCCCGCTGCGCAGCCCACACCTCGGAGAGTCCTCCCGTGCCAAGCCGCGCACCCAGCGACCACCCCGCCACGCTGGCCACTGGGGGTACGGAGGATGGGGGTTCGGCGGGCCGGGTGCTCAATACGGCGACTCCGAAGCTCAGCTCGGATGAGACGCAGACATGGGACATCGTGCCCGCATCCATTCGTCGACGCACGGCCAGACATGGTCCGGAGCCAATCGTCCAAGCACGAGGTCGAGGTGTCCCCAGTGTACCTCGTGTTCCCAGTCCGACATCAACACCATCGACTTGTCCCCGCTCCCAGAGTGGTCGTAGGCAACCCGCCCGTCTTCGGGGGGCAGCAGGTGGTCTTTGTCGCCCAAAATCACGAGCAGCGGCACATCAGTGGCCCGCCAGGCTGCGTCGTAGTCGAACTCGCCCGTTGGATTTTCTGCCGCCTTCGGAGGCTCCGCGACGGACGCCGAGTCCAAACCCAGGTCGCCGAGGCCGGCGAGGATGTCCTCTTCCTGTTCAGGCTGCGCGGCGGCGGGTTCCTCGGCCGGGGGCGTGACCTGCCGCAGCGACACCTCGCCGTCGCTCGAGTCCCTCTCGACATCGGCCAGCATACTGCCCGTCTGCTTGACTGGCTCGGTGGCTG
>CAJWOS010000018.1 GCA_913044235.1 uncultured Pseudomonadota bacterium | reverse complement strand
GTGCGCAGCGATGGGCCCCCCATCGTCGTGCGGGAAGAAGACGGTACAATGACCGAGCAGTACCTCCAGATTCGGCGCTCGATGGGGGCGCCCAAGTAGGCCCTCCGATCCACCCCAGTCCCCCTGGCCAACCCCGGAGTTCCCATGTCATCGCCCTATGTTCTGTGGGGAGCCCCCCGCTCCCGCTCCACCCGCCTCGCGTGGATCCTCGAAGAGCTCGACGTGGAATGGACCTGGAATCCGATCTCGTTTCGCAACGGCGAGCACCGTGCCGCGGCGTTTCTCGCCATGAATCCTGCCGGGAAGGTTCCCGTCCTACAGCATGGCGAGCTGGTCCTGAGTGAGTCGACAGCGATCGCCCGCTACCTTGCGGCCCGACATCCAGACACCGGCCTCCTTCCTCCGGAAGGGACATCAGCGGGAGCCATCGTGGATCGCTGGCTGTCGTTTGTGACCACTGAGCTCGAGCAAGCCCTCTGGACCAAAGCGAAACACACCTTCGCCTTGCCGGCAAAGCTCCGCGTTGAGGCCGTGCGAGGCACCGCAGAAGCCGAGTTCAAGCGTGCCGCCGCCGTGGCACACACGATGTTCGGCACAGGTCCTTACGCAGCCGGAGATACCTTCACCCTCGCAGACGTCTTCCTGGCACACACCTGCTCATGGTCCCGCTCCGGCAAGCTGTGGGACCGCCTCTCGCCCGAGCTGCAGGAATATGCCCGCGCACAACTGGCACGCCCCGCCTACCAACGTGCCGTAGAAATCGAGTCTGGTCCGTAATTCGGTACCTGAGACGACTGCTGTTTGCCGGTATGAAGCCCCATCACCGGCCCGCACCACAGCATTCACCAACGGTGCGCACAGCCGCCTGCCCGCCCATTCGCAACGCACGCCGCTTCTCTCACTGCAGCGGACGCCAAATCAGGCGCGACCCCATCCACCCTCACGAATGGGGTGAGTCCGTTCGGACTCCGTGCTACGGCAGCCCCATGTCCGACGCCTCGCACAGCACTCGGTTTCTCTCACGCAAGCCTCTGATGGTCACCGGGCTGTTGTTGATGGTCTCCGGCGCGCTGGCGTACTTTTGGATCTACGTGCGTCCTGTACCGCACGACATGCCCGACACCGTGTCTCCCGACGCCCTCCATGCCGCGCTCACGCCCGACCCTTCCCTCCCCATCGACATCGCGCACACCGATGTTCTGGTCATCGCAGCATGCACCCTCCGTCAAGACCGGATGGGTGTATACGGGCACAAATACCCCACCACGCCCTTTCTCGACCGTCTCGCCAGCCAAGGCGTGGTGTTCGAGGAACACTTCAGCCAGACCCCCTGGACCCGACCCGCGATGGGCGCACTGTTCACCGGAAAGTGGCCCCGTCAGCTCAAGCTCGACAATCCAGGTGCAGGAAAGGGGTTTACGGCCGTCCTCCATCCCGACCACACCCTGATCGCCGAAGTCATGGCATCGCAGGGCTACACGGCCGTGGGTGCGGTGGCAAATCCGAACCTCAAGACCCGCTTCGGCTTTTCCCAAGGCTTTTCGGCGTACTTCGAACCCGAGGGCACCTACAAGGAGCGAACCCCCATCCCCACGGCTGACGAGGTGGTGAACAACCTGCTGAGTATGGCCGCCGAGGTGCCGCTCGACCAGCGCCTGTACGCGCGCATCAACGTGCTCGATACCCACCTGCCGCAAAAGTACACCCGCCGGTACCTGAAGCTGTTCGATGCCCAGCCACAGCGGCTGGCCAAGTACGATGCTGCACTGCGAACGGTGGATGCGGAGCTGGCGAGGCTGTTCACCGAGCTGCGGGCCGTTCGACCAAACCTGCTTGTGCTCTTCGCAGCCGACCATGGCGAGGGACTGTACCTCCCGCGCCACCATGGCCCTGAGCACGGCAACTACGTGTATCGCACCACCACGCAGACCCCGTGGATCGTGTACCACCCCGCGCTACCCGAGCCTGGACGTCGCATCCGCGGCCGCTCGATGAACGTTGACGTGCTTCCCACCATCGCCGACCTCTTGGGGATTTCCAGTCCCGCTTCGGTCAACGGCGCATCACAAAAAGCCGCGATTCTGGCCCAGACCACCGCGGCTGCACACATCTACGCCTATTCCGAGACCTTCTTCCGAAAGCGACACCTGTCCATGGTGTACGACGGACAGCACCAGCTCATCCGCACCTACACCAAGCCCACCGAGACCGGTCCGTACACCGACCAGATGTTTACGGCCGCAGATTGGGAGGGCAACACCGATGTTCTGCTCGACGAACCGGCACAAGCCAGTCATCTCGCCGATATGCTCACGCAATGGGAGGCCCTGAGCCTGGTGCTGTCTGCGAACGGACCTGATGTGGTGAACGACAACGTTGACGAGTCCACCGACGACATGCTCAAGGCGCTTGGGTACGTGGACTGACCCTGATCTCCGGCAGGTGGCCGCCTGCGCTCAGGCGTCGTGCTCACCGAGGAGCAGTCGCTGTGGACCGTACATCGCCACGCGGTCGTCGTGGCTGAGCAGGTGGGCAAACGGGGCAAGGTCACCGCGAAGGCGCAGCTCGTTGTGGCGGATTCGCTTCGCCAGAGACATCACCACCCGTCCGAGGTCTTCGGGTGTGGCGTCACTGCCATCGCGACCATCCATCGTCACGAGATCAAACAGCGCAGACTGCGCAATGCCCTCGCCACGACCGGAACGCGCGCAGATGTGGAGTGCCACTTCACGCCCATCTCGGTTGCCCAGGGTCAGCTTCGCTGCGCCCTCCTGCACGCCCGACAGCCCCGCGATGGACCATCCTTTTCCGAGCCGGCTCCCGACTGCAAGCGGAGCCAAGATCCACCAAGGGGAAGCAGTGTCCACCCCGCGATGCACGAATGCGTGCAGCGATGGAGACACAGCGGCCGCAGCCGTGGCGCCAGCCGCCGCCACCGCGGCTGCACCGACCCCCATGGAACGAAGCATGTCACGTCGAGAAGTCATGGAGTCACTCCGGGATCGCCCACGAGACCGCGGGTCGCCCATGGAAAGAAATCAGTAGGGGCACTCGGTGGAAGTATCGCAGACGCCACCGTTGTTGGTGACGGACACGGTGTACCCAGCACAGCTGGTAATCGACGAGCTCACGCGCTCGACTTTCACATAGTAGGTCTGCGACATGTCTTCGCAGTCGTTGAGGAAGGAGGCCCCGACCCCACAGCGCCGCCGGTCCGCAGGCGGCGAATGAGAGCCGTCGCCACGGTCGTACCAATAGTCAGTGTAGGCGGTGAAGCCCCCTGAGCTCGCGCACTCCGCCGAGGATACCGAGCCCTTGTACACGGTCATCGTGTAGTCCGACGACTCGCTGCCTGTGTCGTAGTCGAGCAGGCGAATGTCGAGGCTGTAGTAGTCCCAGCCGGCAGTCCGATCGACCACCACATTGTCGTCGGAGTCGATCACGTACCAGTCCACGGTGTCAGACTGCAGGATGTTGGCGCTGATGGTGCCCGAGCCTCCCTCCGCGATGGCCGACCAGGGGTCGACCGCCGAGCCGTCGGTGTCGCCTGTGCCCGAAGCGTCTTCATAGGCATCGTAGGGCTCACACACGTCGGTGGAGACCGTGTTCGAGTCGCTGGAGTCGTTGCCTGCGCTGTCCACACAGTAGGCGTTGCACAGGGTGGTCTCGTCGCGCGTGAGGCCCGTGAACGATGTGGTCCAGGCATCCCCGGAGCCACACGAGGTGCTCGCACTCAAGGTCTGTGAAGTGCTCAGACAGGTGACCTCGACATCCACGCAGTCGCCGTAATCACAGGTTCCCGTGAGCGTAAGCATGTCGTCGTTGCGGAACCGGTCGGGCGTATCGACCGTGGGAGCATCGGGATCGGTGACATCGCGGACGGTGACGAGGATCGACTCCTGCGCGCCGTCACCATAGCCATCGTTGGGGGTCGCGGTGCAGATCCAGTCGAAGCCGAGCACGGTGTCTGCGGCATCAACAGTGTCTCCGGGATGGTCGGTGGTCGACGCTCCGCTGAAGGCCGCGCCGTCGACCGTCCACTCGAAGGTGTAGGTCACAAGGTCGGAGTCGGCATCGTAAGAGTCTGTGGTGACCTCACAAAACAGGTCGTCGATCTCCTGCTCGGGCGCTGCTGGATCCATTGTGAGCACCGGCGCTTCCGGCAGTGTGTTCTGGATGGTGACCGAAGAAGAAGAAAGCGACGTGCCCGTGTCGGTGCCATCGCTCGGCGTGACGACCACATACACCGTGTTGCCGCGCACGTAGTAGCTGGAGGCGAGGGTCGAGGAGCCACCGGACACCGTCAGAGCGCTGTTCACGTACCAGTCGTAGGTGACCGACACCGAGTCCGCAGGATCGGCATCACTGGTCACCACCGTTGCCTCGATCTCATCATCTGTACCGGGACTCGCCGGCGACAGGGTGACACTGTCGATCTCTGGTGCGGTGTTGCCCGTGGTGACGATATTGGAGTCTTCGGAGTCGCCGACATCGTAGCCATCGTCGGCATACACGCGGCAAAACACCGTGTCGTTCTTCACGTGGTAGCCAGCATCGAGCGTGTCCGCAGACACGCCGACCGAGGAGCCGTTGACGTACCAGGCATAGGAGTACGTGACCGAGTCTCCGTCGGCATCGGAGTATGCCGTGACCGTGCAGGTGTAGTCGTCGGAGGTCTGCGATGGGTCGGGAGTGACCTCGACTGTGAGCACTTCTGGCGGTGAGTTCTCGATGATGATGGATGCCGACGCGGTGTTGCCGGCATCGGTTCCATCGTTGGCCGTGACTTCGCAAGTGACCGTGTCGCCGCGCACGTACCCACCCGACAGCGTGGTGCCCGTACCGGCAGAGGTGCTCCCGATCGACCAGGCAACGGTGCTGGCATCCGGGTCTGTATCGGCGTCACTGTAGCTGTACGAGCAGGTCAGGATGTCTGCGGCCGTGGCTGGCTCGGGCGTGATCGCCACATCGCTCACCTCCGGCGGTGTGTTGGCAATGGTGACCGTGTTCGAGGCCACGCCCGTGCCGATGTCGATTCCGTCATCGGGGGTCTGGAGGCAGTAGACCGTGTCGCCCGCATTGAAGAAGGTGGAGCCGATGCTCGAAGCGGTGGCCGAGACGGCCGCACCATTGACCATCCAGGAGATGCTCGAGACCACCGAGTCCCCATCCGCATCGTCGGTGGTGCCCGAAGTGCACGTGAGGGTGTCTCCCTCGTAGGCGGGGTCGGGGCCGAGCGTGGGTGCCGTGACCACTTCGGGCGGCGAGTTGTCGATGATCACCGATGCCACAGCGGCTGAACCCACAGCAAGCCCATCAAACGGTGTGACCGTGACTTCCCAACGCTGGCCACGGGTCGTTGCAGAGGATGCGACAGACGCGGTGGTGACCCCAGATGGAAGACCATCCACGGTCCAGTCATAGCCATAGGTGACGGTGACGCCCTCCGGATCGATGGAGTCCACGTCGATCGAGACCGCGAGTGCATCGGTGGTCACGGCCGGGTCCGGAGCGATGGAGATGACCGGCGTGCTGGGAGGCCCGTTGACGGTGAACGAGATCGAGTCGTCGGCGTAGAGCCCGTCGCTGTCGGTTCCGCGAAGGCGAATGGTGTGGGTGCCCGCCGACAGCTCATCCGAGATGAAGCCCACGACGCCCGTGCCATCGCCCGGCGGCGGCGAGCTGTCGAGCGCCCCGTCGATGTCGCTGGTCCACTCCACGTCGAGGTCGACACCCACGTCTTCGCTGTCCGTCACCAAGCCCTCAAAGGAGACAAGGTCCCCTGCCGTGACGAGGTCGCCGTCACCGGGAAGGGTGATCTCGACCACGGGCGGCGACCCCACCGTGTAGGTGATGCTGCGGGAGCAGCTGTCGTCGGCATCGTCGGTGACCGTAAATGTGATGACGTGTGTGCCGACCGTCAATGCGTCGGTGGTGAATGTGGAAATACCCGAGCTGGAGAGGGCATCGGCAAACAGTTCTCCGTCGCGATCGCTGCGCCACTCCCCGCGAAGCCGATCCGGCGTGACGTCGGAGTCTTCCCCTTCCCCCTCGAAAGCAACCGCCGCCCCGGCGTCGTTGTAGCTGCCATCGGTGGGTGCGATGATGCTGCAGTCTGGTGGTGTGTTCTCGGCGATGACGGTGATGACGACCGAGTCGGTACCGGACAACCCATCCGAGTCGACCGCGGTGAGTGTGATCTCGTGTTGTCCGGCATCGAGCGTGGCCTCGCCAGTGGTGAGACCGGATGCGCTGGGACTGCCGCTGACACCAAGGTCACCCTGCACACTGCTGGTCCAAGAGACCGACAAGCTCTCCGGGTTGTCTTCTACATCGGAGACCGCACCCGACAAGGTGGTCGCCCGATCGGCGTAGTAGACCCCGCCCACAAACGGCTCGCTGATCTCGACCACCGGAGCATTGACCGCCTCAACGTACACCGAGGCACTCGCGGTGTTGGTCTGCCCAGAGCCGTCGGTGACGACGAGCTCAATCGTGTACGAGCCGGGGTCGAACTCCGTCACGCATTCCGTCAGGCCGGCAGGGGCGGGCGAGACACTGTCGCAGACCACCGAGCCGTCGACCAGCCAGGTTGCGAGCAGCGACTCGGATGCGGTCTCCAGATCGCTGGCGGTCCCCTGCATCGTGATCGGAGTGCCCGGCGGCAGGACCGACTCGTGCTCTGGGCTGAGAATCTCTGCGAGCGGCTCGCCGTCGAAGACCTTCACTGAAGTGTCGCCCGCGCTGCAGCCGGCCACAACGAGCCAGGAGGCCACGAAAACCGTGGCGCGGGGGACGGTGAAACAAGCAAGTCTGAAGGCTCTGAGCATGGGGGCTCCATTCCGATACGCCCGACAATGACGGCGCGTTCCTGGCCACCGTCACTATAGATGATGAACGCCCAGATGGGGTACATCGGTTGACCGTCTGGCTCACGCTCCATCGGTCCAGGCACTCACGCGAGCCGTTCAAGCTCGATGCACAGCGTCCACCCAACCCACCACAGTGTCTGGGACCGCATGGTGGATGTCGTGTCCCGTTGGCAGAGACTCCACCACCACCCGCCGCGGAATGGACGCGATCCGCTCTTCCAGCCCCGGCATGTGGGAGTACCACCCATCCCGACCGATCCCAATCGCCACAGGGGCCTGGATGCGGCGGAGTGTTTCGAGGTGCCGTTCCGCGTCGTATGCCACGGCTGCTCGGGTGCGGTGAAGCGGATCCCACCGCCAGATGAGTCCTTCCGGAGTGGCCCGTGTCGCGCGATCGGCAAGTCGATGCGCCACTTCCATCTGGAGGCTTGGGTTGGTGCGACGAATCCGCTCTGCAGCATCCGTCAGCGACCGCATCGGCTTGTGCGGCCGCGGTGCCTGACACTGTTCCAGGAAGACCCCTGCCTGATGAACCGCATCGCTGACCGCGACTGCTCCTGGTCCCAGGCCATCCAGCAAGACCAGTCCGTCCACCCGGTCGGGCCGCAGACCGGCGAATAGCGACGCAATCGTGCCCCCCATGGAGTGACCGACCAACAGGGTCTTGGAGAGCTGCACTTCGTCGAGCACCGACTGCAGATCGGCCACGTACTCCATGAAGTGGTAGGTGGTCCCCGGCGGGGTCCAGGCCGAGTGTCCATGTCCTCGATGGTCCGGCGCCAGCACTCGAAACCCACGCGCCACCAGCCGCACGGCCACAGCATCCCAGGCCGCACCCTGGTCGAGCCATCCATGACAGCACACCACGGCAGGCGCATCCGGGGGACCCCATGTGCACAACCGCATGGAGAGCCCACGCGCCCGAAGGTCATGTTCGTGCATCGACGCGAGCGGCGCTCGTGGCATGCCGCTCACGGGTGCACCTTCGCCGCCCCGTTCCGTCCACACGCGGTCAGCGCACAAATGATGGCATCACCGGCGCTCATGATCATCTTCTCCAGCCTCGTGGGTTCCGAGCGGCTTCATGAAACGTCCCGACCGCACAGGAGCCGTGGCGATCGCTCGATCCCATCCGCGGGGAGACGCTCCTGCCCACAAAAGACATCTGGCTTCGACATGGGCGGTCCAACCCGGTCTCGTTAGCCCGCCGTCCTGCCTGCCGCCCGTCGGAGTCTCCATGACCAACCCTGCACTTTTCATCGCCATTGAAGGCCTCGATGGCTCCGGGGGCACCACCCAGGTTCGACTGCTGGCGGAATGGCTGACTGCGCGCTCAGTTCCTGTGCAGTGCACTCGCGAACCCACAGATGGACCGGTGGGGCGCTTGATCCGCCGTGCACTCTCGCCCCAAGACCCCGCCGCGGTCCTGGGCGACACCGTGCTGCCATACCTGTTCGCCGCCGACCGTCGTGATCACCTCGATCGACTGGTGCTGCCCCAGCTGCAGGCGGGCATCACAGTGGTCACAGACCGCTACGTGCCGTCGTCACTTGCCTACCAAGGCCTATCCATTGGCGTCGAAGCGGCACTCGAGCTCAACGCCGGGTTCCGCGCACCCGACCTCACCGTGGTCCTCGAAGTCTCCCCCGAGGAGTGCATGCGACGGATTGCTGCCCGCGGCGACACGCTCGAGCGCTTCGAAGATCTCGACCGCCTCACTGCGATCCGCACCTGCTACGCATCCGGCCTGGCCCGACTCGAGGCACGCGGAGACTTGATCCTGCGGGTTGATGGTGCCCGTCCAGTCCACGAAGTGGCCGACCGGATTCGTGCGGCTGTGGCGCAACTGCGCTGAGCGACCACACTCAGGCCTGCGGCCGACCCAGCTGAGCGCGTAGCAAAGCCACTTCGTCACGCAGAGATTTCAGCGCTTCATCCTGCACCCGAATGCGCTGGACCAGCGCTCGAACCAAGCTGGATCGATCCAGGTCGCCAGGATGGGAACTGCGCCCCAAGGGACCCGTCTCTCCGGGTCGGGGGAGACTCTCCGTGAGACTCGAGGTTGGATACGACAGACTGTCGGTGTGCGGTCCATCCCACGGCGGGTCGGCCGTGCTCGACTCCGTCGGGAGCTCCAACATCGGGCGCTCCCCCGTAGAGACCCCGCTCGGATCAACATCTGCCGGGTCGAACCCGATAAAGATCTCCGTCGACCCCTCGCGACCGGTCTGGGAGACGTCCAGCTCGATCCACGTGCCCACATGGAGCCGGCCTTCGGGCGGGAGGGAGGTCAGGTGAAGCGGAAGACGCTTTCGCTCGGACTGTCCATGCATCTGGACCGCGAGCGACATTGCGGAAAGGTCGGATGCTGAGAGACCGGCCGCGGTGCCGTTGCGCATGGTGGGTCGGGCGTCCATCGGCGTCACTGCTCCCCAGGACAGCCGGCCTTCTCCCACCAGCATGGCAAAGCGCACGGAACACGACAAGGGCTGGAGCGCATCGACACGCAGCCACACGCGAGCCGGGAACGGTGCATCGACATCTCGCATGATGGCCTCCTTCATTGGGGCTGTGGCTGCGCCCCATCGAGGGCACTTTGGAGTCTCGTGAGGTCGACCACCAGCTCCGGATCCGACGGGCCCTCGTTCCAAGCCCGCTCGACGAGCATCATGGCGCTTGTCAGATCTCCGTCCGAGATCGAGCGCCGTGCTTCTTCCAGGTAGACCCGCGCCGTGTGGTCAGCTGGGTTGGGGAGCGACACCAACCCCAGCGAACATCCCACGATCAGCATCACGATCAGGGTGCACAGCGAGGAGATCGCCCCCACCACCATGACCGGCTGCTGGGATCGCCGCACCTGCGGTCGAAGGGTTGGTTGTGGGCTCTCTTCGACCGGCATCGAAGGGAGCGCCGAGCCGGCAACCGCAACGCGCCCCTCCGACATCACCGCCTCGACGGCCCGGCGGCTGGAATCGGTGGGGAGATGCACGCGGCTGGAAGGCTCCTCAAACTCCTCGGGGGGCACGAGGGTGCGAATCCACTCCGATACCAGCTCATCGGAAGCTGCGTGCCGGGGATGGCTGTAGCAGAACGCTTCGAGCATGTCGGCAAGCTCAGACGCGGTCGACCAACGCCCCTTGGGATCAGTCGCCAGGGCCGCCAAGACAATCTCTTCGAGCGCAGCTGGATACCCGTCGATGATCTCGCTGGGCCGCGGGACCTTCCCAGCGAGTCGGAGCTTCCAGAGCTCGGCAGGATCCGCATGATGAAATGGAGGCCGCCCTGTGGACATCCAATACAGACAAACCCCCAGCTGGTAGATGTCCACGAAGTGGTCGGCCTGACCGGTAAGCTGCTCGGGAGCCATGTAGTGCAGCTTGCCCTTGAGCATGCCCACGTCGGTAATCGCAGATCGGTTCCGCCACTTTGCGATCCCAAAGTCGATGAGCTTGGGCACGCCCTCCCGAGAGAGCACAATATTGCCGAGACTCACGTCGCGGTGCACCAGCCCCAGTGAGCTGCCATCCTCGGCGACCTGTGCGTGCGCATGGGCCAGCCCACGAGCGACGCCGGCCATGAGGTGGGCAATCAGTCCGTAGGGCCGCTCGCCGTAGGGCCCGATCCGCCGGCTGAGGGAGGCGAGGTTGGGACCGTTCACGAACTCCATCACCATGTATGGAATACCGTGGTCTGAGCCCACCTCGAAGACCTGCGCAATGTTGGCATGATGCAGCCCGGCGCTGATGCGGGCCTCATCGAGAAACATGCGGATGTAGGACTCGCTCGAGACATGATCTGGGTGGAGCACCTTCACAACGACTTTTTTGCTGAATCCCCCCAGCCCCTCAAGCCGGCACCGATAGGTCAACGCCATCCCACCCGCCCCGATGCGACGGTCGATTTCGTATCGCCCAATTCGTTCGGGGATGTCTGCGAACATGCTCGCCTCCCAGGCGAGACGAAACGGATGCACATCTCCGTCAGCACCAAGCCCTATACTTTCATCCTCCCCGCTGCGGTGGGGATGGGGAAGACCGCACCGCCCAGGCGTTGCAATCCGTTGCATCGACGCACAATCAGGAAGCCGGCATGCTTGAGCCACCCACCTCGCCGCGTCCACTTCGGGTCGAGTGGCTTGGACGTCGCCCTTACCTCGAAGTCCAAGAAGAGATGAAGGCCCTTCTCCTGCGGCGAATTGCGGGAGATGCCCCCGACACGCTCCTGCTGGTCGAACACCAGCCCACATTCACGGTGGGCCGCCGAAGAGGCGCCATGGCCTCAGTCAAGAACCCTGGAGAGGTCCCGGTGGTGGAAGTGGCGCGGGGAGGCGATGTGACCTTTCACGGTCCAGGGCAGCTCACGGCCTACCCGATCTGCGCTCTCCCTCCGCACCGACACGATCTGCATGCCTGGATGCACGGACTCGAAGGCGTCGTCGATGGTGTGCTGGCACGATGGGACATCAAGGGCGAGCGCGACGAACGCAATACCGGCGTGTGGGTGGACGGAAAAAAAATCGCCGCGGTCGGTATCGCCTGCAAGCGCTGGGTGACTTGGCATGGCGTGGCACTAAACATCAAGGTGAATCTCGACTACTACGGGCGGATTGACCCGTGCGGCATGGACAGCAGCCTGGTCACACGCATGGCCGATCATGTGTCTCGCTGTCCAACAGTGCGGGATACCGCCCGCGCTTTTTCGACAGAATTCCGACGATGGTGGATGGACTGGAGCAAACCACCCCCTTGATGCACGATTCACGTTAGAAATGAGTTGCCCCCGAATATCTGATGCAGTAAAAGCCGGGGGCCCACCAGGAGGTGTGGCCGAGTGGTCGAAGGCAGCGGTCTTGAAAACCGCCGTTCCGCGAGGAACCGTGGGTTCGAATCCCACCGCCTCCGTTCCCTTTTTGAAATCATCGGTAGAGTGTTGAAAAGCGCTCTCTGTGCGATATATGGAGACGTGTCCGAGTGGCCGAAGGAGCGGGATTGCTAATCCCGTGTAGGGTTTCCCCTACCGAGGGTTCGAATCCCTCCGTCTCCGCCATTATCGTCTTCTCTGCACCCATAGCTCAATTGGATAGAGCGTCGGACTACGGATCCGAAGGTTGGGGGTTCGACTCCTCCTGGGTGCGCCATTTGCCCCGACTCGAAATCGAGTCGGGGCCTTTTGGCTTTTTGGGGAGGACCGGATCACGCGCTGCGGCCCACGGCCCCTTCCCTACACGCAGGCATCACTGCTCGAGCTCGCTCCATGCTTTCGGATGCCTCGAGATGGTCTCTGCGAAGGTTTCGTGCTGCCAGTCTTCGCTCGGCAAGCACTCCCAACAACTCGTGCCCCACCAACCGTCAAACCCGCCCGCCCTCATCCAGGCTGCGGAGACCCATGTGGAAAAAGGCGCGGCACACGCTCCCGCACCAGGTCCTTCGAAGGGGACCAGTCCTCTCGCGATCGATCGAAGGTCAACGCCCACATCGCATCCACCACGCTCTTTCCCGTCAGCCCCCGTGTGCGCACGCCATTTTGTGTGCGCCACGGGAACATGCAACGGCGAATGCGGTGCGGTGGGTTCGTCCAACCGTGCGGGCGACTACTTGTCCATGTACAGGTTGATGTCGCCTGCGATGGCCCCGTAGTGGTAGCGCCAGTAGTTCTGAGAGTACGGCGCAGATGCCCCAAATCCAGCCTCATACTTGTCTTTGGTCTTGGATTTCTTCTCGAGGAACTTCATTCCGAACGTGACCTGGTTGAAGCGGAATGAACCGAGATCCTCGTTGTTGGTGCCCTTCATGTAGGTGTTCGTCTCCACGTAAACGCGGAGGTTGTCTGACGCTGCGAGGCTGATGTTCGCTCCGCCCACGATCCGCGGCGAGAGGCCATCATAAAAAACAAGATCGTAGCCGCCCTGGAAGTTGGTATCGAGGTGCATGTCGCCGACCTGGAACCGCTTGCCCACCCCCAGCTGTGGCCGAAACGCACCAAAGCCCGGGTTGAGGTTCGCCCGAACATCGCCAATCGCTGTGACCAACAGTCCCAGCCGGGACGACTTCACGAGCGCGTACCGTGGTCCCACCTCCAGCGTGTATCCAGTGAATCTCTGCCGCAGCCCTACGTGCGCGGAGAGCTCTCGCATGATGGCGTATTCGTAGTCCACCATCAGGTTGACCCAGTCGCGGTAGCCCCACTCGAAGCCCGCGCGCAGCTTGGTGCGGGGATCGATGCTCTCCAACAACATGGGCTGCGCAAAGTGCAGCTCCCGCTTGGCCGCATCCACGACCCGCCCGTTGCCATCTCCGAACATCGCATCTTCGTAGAGCTCCGAGTTCAGATCTTCCAGGCGGGAATCGATCTTCGTGCGGAAGATGGAATTTGGATACTTCCGCAGGTATCGCTCCCATGCGAGGGCCTCTTCGTCGGGTGACAGGCGCTTGTACTCCACCAAGGCTTCCCGGTAGATGTCTGCCGTGTCTTCCCCGGGCCCACGCGGCTTGACGGTGCCGTCATCCGACGGGTCGTCAAAGTCTTCGTCGAATTCGATCTCTTCGCCGCCATCACTCTCTTCGGGCGCCAACCACTCGTCATCGTTGGGATCAGAGTCCAGCTCTCCGCCGTCCGGGTCTGCCGCTGGCGGCGCCGTGCGCTCGTCTTCGGATTCCTCTTCGTCGAGGTCAAAATCGAAGTCGTCATCTTGCGCAGATGCGGTCCCGACGTGGACCAGCACCAGCAGACCGGCGAGCGTTGAAAGGGAAAGGGCCATCACGACTCCGACGAGCGGGGGGCGAGGATGATAGAACGCCCCCGTTAAGGGCGCAACATGACCAAGTCCACCGAAACCATCTCCGGGACGAACCCGCATCCCCACGTACTGCTCGCCGAGGAAGTCCGTGCGTTTCTCGTCACAGTCCGAGGCGGTGCACCATTCTTGTCTGCCGCCGATGGCCGACTGCTCGTGGACTGGCTCGACCAGGGCATCCCCGTCGCAGTGGTTCTCAGCGCCATCGAACGAACAGCTCGCCAACGTGCCGGCAAGCGACGCCGCACCCGACTCACCCTCCGAGCATGCAAGGGCGAGGTCAAGAAGCTCTTCACCACACGCGCTGCACCTCCCGCCGCTGCGTCGACTGGCGCTCGATCACCGCAGCCCGACACCCTGTGCATCTTCGAACGGGAAGCCGAGCGCATCGAACAACTCGAAGTACCCGCCGAGGCCGCCTCGGCCTGCGCCGAGCTGGTTCATGCCCTCCGACAGATCGCCCGACACCCCGACCCCGCGCTCGACGCCTCCACGCGCGCCGCGGGTGCCATTCGCTCTTTTCATGAGGCTCTCTGGGCCAGCACATCCGGACTCCAAATCAAGCTTCAACAGGAGGCTCTCCTCGCGTTGGCCCCGCTTGAGGCTGTCGTCAGTGCGAAGATCTTCGCAGACTTGGTCGACGAACACGTTCGGCAAGCGATTCGGAAGATCGTCCCCGGAATCGAGATCGGTCCCCTGTGGGCCCAACTGAACCCAGGAGCAGCCGCGTGAGTCCTCTCGACCGAAGCCCTGTGCAGTCGCCGTCCAAAGATCGTCCTCCCGTGGCCACCGCCATTGTGGACATCGCGAAGCTGCCACCCGCGGCCACCGCCCAGCGGGACTGCTCGATCTGCAACGGTACGGGCATCGAGTTCCGTTCGGAAAACGAGCTCTCTGTCGCCCGGCGGTGTCGATGCGTCCCCGAGTGCCCCCGCTGCCTTGACTCCGGTACCGTGACCGCACTGGTGAATGGCGAGGTGCGCACGGGTCGCTGTCGATGCCAGCGCCCCATCGACCGCGCTCGTCTGTATTCGGCTGCCCAGATCCCCGGTCGCTACACCCAGGCCACACTTGAGTCCTACACCCAGGGCCTGCTGCAGCATGCCCCAGAAAACATGGGCGTGCTCGAAGAGGTGAGCCGATGGATGAGCGACTGGCGGGTCGGCCAGGAAAACCGTGGGTTGATTGTGTGGGGGCCGGTGGGCCGTGGAAAAACCCACCTGCTCGTGGCGATCGTGCGGGACCTGATCTTGCGCCATGGCGTACCGGCTCGCTTTGTGGAGTTCACCAGGCTCCTCGGGCAGCTCAAGTCCGGCTACAGTGAAGGCCGGTCCGGCAACGCCATCATCGATCCCCTCATTCAGATTCCGGTGCTTGCGATCGACGAGCTCGGCAAGGGAAGGCTGACCGACTGGGAGCTCACCATCATCGACGAGATTATCAGTCGTCGGTACAACGCGTTGGCCTGTACCCTCGGTTCCACCAACTTCCGACCGGAAGTCGCCACCGGCGCAGCTCCTGCAAACGCTGCCTTGGTCGACATCAACCCACAGACCCTCGGCGACCGGGTGGGCGACCGGGTGCTCTCCCGTCTGCAGGAGATGTGCGACTTCGTGGAGCTCGCTGGCATCGACTTCCGGACGATCGAACAGTAGCGGTCAGAGTCCTCTGGCTCCGGTCTTTTTTCGCTCCTTCTTCGAGCCGCTGGGCGGGTCATCCTTCGACACATCAGACGCTTTTTGCTTCTGCGGAAGGTCCTCTTTCGACCGACCAGGACGCACCACACGCAGCCAGTTGTCTCGTGCATCCTCTGCCTGTCGACGGGTCCACGACCGAAACGGGTCCACACCCAATGCGAGCGTGTAGTCGCGGTACGCCTCCTCCCAGTTCTCCTCGGCAAATGCGGCGTGCCCAGACTCTTCACATGCATCCGCTACCACATCCTGTCGCGCCAACAGATCGGGGTTCTTCCGATCCCAGCGCCGGGCCTCTCGCAGACGCGTCGCTTGCGACTGCAAGTCCACGTCTGAATCGGACTGCCGCACCAGACACGATGCAAGCGCACGCCGAACCGCTCGGTCCTGGTTCTGAATCCAGCCCGCTCGGTTGTCTACGTGCCGCTGCGCATTCTTCCACACCGGCCAGACACCTTCACAGTCGTCGGCGCTGGCTGCGTTCAAGGCCGCCGCGAGATCTTCCTTGGCCGCGGCAAGGGCCTCGGGCGCAGCCACAACACGAATCACAGCGTCGGAGAGCCACTCTCCTTCCATGAACTGTGGCGCTTCTGTGGACGGTTCTCCCCTGTTGCGCCAAGCGAGAACCTCACCGCTCTCCTCATCCAGCAGCACCACGCCGACCTTGTATTCGCCCTCCGGCAAGTCCTCGGGCAGAAGGTAGCGGTAGCGGCCGGCCACGCGGTCGGACGTCTTCCACTCGTCGGCCTTCACCCAGCCGTAGCCGGGTGGGAGCATCACACTCGAGGCCACGCCCGCCTCGTTGTACAGGAACGCCAGAATCCGAAAGTCGCTGTCGCGAAGGCTGGCGGCCCACTCGGTATCGAAGAACACTCGAGTGCCCGCCGCCACCTCGGGCGCAGGCACCTCGAACTTCGACAGGCGGATGCGGCCATCAAACCGCGGCACATCGGCTGGGATCCGCTCGTCGGACTTGGTGATGAAGAGGTCTCGGCGCACGTGGTTGCCAACGTGGAGTCGAGAGCGGCCGATCGGGTAGCCGGGAATCTCGACGTACCGACTCTTCCATTCGCGATGCCGCGGAATCTTGCTGGTCTTGGCCCAACCACCATGCACATGGGCAAAGTCGGGATTCCGCTCCTCGAACAGGTAGTTGCGAATGAACTTCATGTCGAAGTTGGAATGCCGAGCCATAGATACGTCGATGAGACCTGCAATATCGACGATTTCCCACCCCGAGTAGTACATGTGGGCGCCCATATCGACGTCCAGCAGTACGACATGGTCGAGATCGAGTCGACGCTGAACCCAGGACATGTACCGAACCCGGCGCATGATGTCGCGCACGGAGGTCTCGGGGTTGTTCGCAAAGGAGTTGGCGTTGGAGACCTCTGGAACCAACCACAGCCCAAGGGCCGCAACCAGCAGACCGCTTCGCCAGGGGATGCCATCGCGAAGAATCGGCATCGCGGGCGCCTTGGATATCGGCAGCTTGAGCACCTGATCTTCGACCCCAAGCTCATCGAGGAGATCGGCGACCCCAATCGCCAGAATGGGAATCATCCCCATGACTACCATGTTGAACCAGCGATGCTGCGACATCCAGTCGCCACCGGCGTACAGCGCAAAGAACGTCGCGAACACCGCGACACACCACAGCAATCCGCGCGCGCGCCAGCCGGGGCGCCCCAGCAGCGCCACTCCGAAGACCGCGACAGCAGCAGCGATGCTCCAGACGCGAATCTTCACCCACTTCGCCGTGACGCTGCGCCAGAAATCGGGCACCGAGTCAATGCCGATGGCCGAGAGGCCTTCTCGACCATCCCAGACCAAAAACAGGCCCACCCAAACGGTGAGCGCAAGGCCGAGCCATCGACGCCAGTCTCGCAGTCCCACGGTGGCCACCGCGAAGAGCGGTAGGGCAAAGCCCAGGTAGTGGTTCGAGAAGTACTTGTTGATGTACTTCCAGCCGCCGCCGGTCCAGTTCCATGGCTTGAACCGGGTACCGATGCCGAGCTTGGCGTAGTAGGTGTTGGGAAACTCCCAGGCGAAGTACCAATACCGCCAGCCCTGATACGCCAGGATGGGGAGGATGAAGGTGACTCCCCAAACCAACACCGGGCGCACCCGACGCCGGGCCACACTGTCAAGCACCAGGGCAAACGCCGCGATGCTTCCGTAGGCTGCGCCTTCCGGTCGGGTCATGGCCAGCAGGGCGAACCAGATTGCCGACCGCGGCAGCCGATGAGCAGTGTCGTCATCCATCTCTCGAAGCAGGCTGTCCATTCCAGCTGCCATGAGAAGACAAACGAGACTGTTCTCGAGCCCCGCCGCAGCCCAGATCACGAACTGTGGCGACGCCGCCAACATGGCCGCCGCCAGCAACGCTGCGCCTCCACGGCCGCTCGGCCGGGCTTTCCGAACGATGCGGTACACCAGCGGGAGCGTGAGCGCACCAAACAGCGCGCCCATCAGCTTTGCCGAGGTCCAGGGCGGAACGCCGAGCGCGTACAGCCCAGCCACGAGCATGGTCCAGAGGAAGTTGGAGTACCCTTCGACCCGTTCCCCGCCTGGGTACCCCACCAGACCATCGCCCTCCACGAGGTTGCGGGCGAATGCGAAGGAGATGCCGGCATCTTCGATGAAGAACGGCTGAGGAATCGTGTAGACGAGGTAATGCCCCACGAAGCCAACGCTGATGACGGCGAGGGCAGACGCGTGTCGTCGGGCGACATCGTCGAGTCCGCTCCACCAGTGCGCCAACCTTCGCGGCACGTCGTCCATCATAGCTCCAGCCCCGGGGCCGTCATTTCATACCGCGTGCCTCGACCGCGGCGACTCCGGCCAGGCCTTAACCGCGTTGTCGGATGCCCCAAAGGGGCCGCACTACATGGTCTTCTTGACCCCTGCGGCGGCTTCGGTGGCGCGCTTGGCAGCCATCTGCTTCTTCATTTCCGCGAGCTGCGCACGAGCCGCGGCGTTGGCTGTCTTGGCCTTGATCTTGTCGAGCTTTGCATCGAGGGACTCGCCCTTGAGCTCGCCCGTCACGTCGGCCTCTGCGGCTCGCTTGTTGATGGTTTCTCGCACATTTTCGAGCGCCTTGATGTCGGCATCAGTGGAGAGACCGTCGAGGGAGTCCTGGATCTTGATCCGCGCATCAGCGTTTTGCTTCTTGGCCAGCATCGAGATCTTTTCGCGCTTGAGCTTTTCGATCTCCGACTGGAACTGGAGCAAGCCAGACTTGGCTTCTTCCGCCTGTCCGCTCACCTTTTCAAGCTCGAGCACAAGGCCCTCGATCGCCGCGTCGAGCTCGTGCTTCTTTTCGATCAGCACCAGCGCCGCTTCGTCTTCGCCTTCTTCGACTGCGATGGGGATCTGCAGCTGGACCTCGGCGAGCTCCCGCTCCTTCTGATCGAGCTCCGCCTGGAGCTTGTTCCGAAGGTACACGATGCCCGAGACCGCCTTTTTCAGATCGCGGTGCTTGTGGATCCGCTCTTCGATGGCGGCTTCATACACAGCCTCAGGATTCCGGTTTTCGATATCGGAGATCCAGAGGCTGAGAAAGCCCTTCCACACCTGAGAGAGACGATCGAAGAAGCCCATGTTGTTCGACTCCAGCTGGAGGAGGGTCGGAAGATCTTGCTCGGATTCGGCGGTGAGTGCGCGCGCGAACCATTTCAAGGCAGGATTAGTCACCGGATACGACGGGCGCAACCACCCGCACCACCGAGGAGTGCTCTCGCAACCCTCGAGTGCGCGTGCAGTCTTCGGACGCTCCGTCGGGTTATTTCCACCGAACGGAGATTCCATGTGGGCCGCTTCCTTGTTTCTGCTTGCCACATCGCAACTTGCGGAGGCGGTACCCACAGCCCGCGCGGGACGTGCCTTTCTGGCGTACCCGGGAGAGTCCATTCGCCTCAACGGCAGTGCATCTGTGGGAGCCGATCTGGACTACCGCTGGGTGCAGATCGGCGGTCCCCGCGTCCCACTCTCCGATGCCGACTCGGTTCGTCCGAGCTTCTATGCCGACCAACCCGGCCGGTACACCTTCGAGCTGACTGTGCGCGCCGGTGACCTAGCATCAACTCCCGACGAGGTCGACGTGGTGGTGCTCGATGAGGAAGTGGGAACTCGATACACGTCCGCGGGAAGTTGCAGCGCAGCTTCCGCCACTGCCCCGTACGCTCTCGCCTGGTTGACCGCACCTCTCACCGTCCTCGCGTTTCGGCGCAGAAAAGGCTGCAGCAAAGAATGAGCAACCCATCTGGCCGCCCACAGGTGTGCATCCGGTGCAAGAAGCTGATCGGCGTCGATGCAGCCCGGTGCCCGTACTGCGGGACCAAGCAGCGCTCCGCCGGTGGTGTTGTCCACCGCCTGATGGCCGAAGACCTCGTTGAAGCCGTGATCATTGTCTGCGTTGCAGTCTATCTGCTCCACCTCGGACTCACGTTTCTCGTCGATCGGGACTTTCTGTTGAACCCTGCAAGCTTCTTCGACATCGGCGGACCGAGCACCCGGGTCGCCATGCTCGCAGGCGCTACCTGGGCAAGCGACCTTCAGGAGGGTCGCGTGTGGACACTGGTCACCGCTTCATTCGTGCACCTGAGCCTGCTCCACATCGGCTTCAACATGATGTGGCTGTCGAGCCTCGGCCGCGCGGCGACCCAGCTTTGGGGCACCGCTCGCTTCATCATCGTGTTCACACTCACGGGAATCGGTGGATTCCTCCTGAGCAACCTGTTGTGGGGCGGCCCCACGGCAGGTGCTTCTTGCGCATTGTTCGGACTGATGGGAGCACTGGCCACGTTCGGATACCGCAGGGGGGGAACCATCGGCGAGCAGATCAAGTCGAGCATGGTGCGCTGGGTGGTGCTGGCTACCCTCATCAGCTTCGGCATGGGCGGGGTGAACCACTACGGGCACGCAGGGGGCTTGTTCACGGGGATTGCGCTGGGATTCTGGATCCCCCGGCGAGAGCACACCCCTTCGTCGGCCGGCACGGAGTGGGCTGCACTGGCATGCATTGCCGTCACGGTGCTGAGCCTCGGAGCCGCACTGCTCACCTGGTTTGCGTTTTCACCGGCGGTCTTCGGTCAGGGGTGACTCCATCCCCCAATCGAAAGAGCAACCGGCGCTGCCGTGCAAAAATCACAGCTTGCGTTCCAGATTTTGAACCGCTGAGGACTTTCGAGACCGATCAGGCCGCCGGTCCAGAGCTGCTGCGATGACGTGCGCGGACCGCTCCCCGCCGCTGAACGGCATTTGCGCAACCCCAGTGCCTGGGCGAGCCGGTGGCCTGGCATGAATCCTGCTGCTGTTTCATGCGCCCGATGCATCCAGAGAGGCCCCATGCAGAACCGTGAAACCGACATCGGAGTGCTCATCGCGCTCTTCTTCCAGCAGTTCATGGAAGCCTATGGCGACGAGGACCTTGCCTCTGTCGCGACCGCCGCTGCGATCAACGACCTCCTTCTCCTCGAGGCCACCCGCTCACGGAACGGAGCCGCTGCATAGACCATGCGAGGTTGCAGACCCAAATCGTTCACCCCAGGGCGGCTCTATCGGCGTTAGACTGCCCTCCCCCTTGTGCGCCTGTTCTGCGGCGCCACTCCCCTTCCTCGCATCCCCCTCCCCCCAATGCCCACCATTCCTCCGCCCGGGCACGCGGTCACCGATCTCCGTGACCTCTGGTTGCCCGTCACTGTCCAAGTCGCCTGGACCCTCGTAAAGCGCGGCTACACAGTCACTCCCGAGCTCCTCTCTGACGCGCGGGAACACCTGCTCCGCGGGGTCGACCTCACGCTGCCCGTCGATGCTATCGAGTGGCTGGCCAAGCCATGGACCCTCGACTACCTCGCGCGTCGAGTCGACCGCACCGTGGCGGTTCCGCCCAAGTCCGGTCCTGAGCTGTCCATCCCTGCAGCCGCCTGGCGCGCCGAGCTCGACGAGCAGATCGATCGGGCCATGGAAGCGGTCTTGCGACTCGTCTATGCCGAGGGGCTGTCTATCAAGAAGGCCGCCCATCATCTCCGGTGTCGTCCAGAGCTCCTCGTGAAGGCACGCCGTCGCTTGCGCGCCTACCTCACGGAGCGACTGCTCGGATACGAGGGCTGGTCCGGCACTCCACCCGAGGCCGTTCTCGACACCATGCTGCAGCGGCTGGCCTCCCTGGCTGCCCCAGGTGGTCCCGGCCCTCTCGGGCTGATGAGTCCCGCAGGACTGGCGCATGCCGAGACCTGTCCGCGAACCAATCGTGCCATCCGCTTGATTCGGCGAGGCCACCTCACGCCACAGGCACTGCTGTTGCCCAGAGGCACCCGACATCCCGCATCCGGGTCGGTCGTGGTGGTCGGTCTCCACCTGCACCCAGATGCACATCGTCATGCCGGTCCCATCCGCGCATTTCTTGAAGGCCGGAGCATGCAACCCGCTCCGGGAACCTGGCTGCTCCCCGAAGAAGTTGAGACCGATCTGTACGAGCGACTGTCCAGCCTGGCCATCAAGGGGCAACCAGCACGCCACCATGTCCGAGCAACCCGAATCCAAGGCAGCGGTCGATGGTCGGGCCGAACCCTCCTTGGTCCTGTGGCCAATGGCGCTGTGGAAGCCACCCGAGCCGTGCCATGGGGCAACATCTGCGGGCGTCCGGCACTGCCTCTTCCCGCTCCCCCACTGCCATCTGCGCACACTTGGTGGGTTGCGGCGGTGGTCGCCGCTGCCGCAACCATCCTGCTCGGCGTTCAAGCCGCACGCCCCGAAGCCGTCTCGTCCCCCACCCCCATCGAAGCGAGCTTCAAGCCACAAGACCAGGGCTGGGAAGTCTCCTTCGACGTCCCTGACAACGCCGTGATCGATGTGGTCTCGGTCGAAGGTGCCGAGGTTCGCATCGTGCACCGCTCCATGCGCAGCGCGCGTGGCGCATGGGCAACCGGCTACGGGCGCTTCAAGGCGCGAATACCGGGTGAATCGGTCGCCTTTTTGGCCAGCCCATCGGGCATCCACGACTTAGAGCGACTGGTGCTCGAGGCATCTGAGCATGTCGATCCGCTCGCCGTGTTGAGTGCCAGCATCGACCAGTCGCATCCCCGAGCCGATTATGTTCGCAGCCCGGCGGTCGTTGCCACCGCTTCGGTGGCCGAACCGGCATCCTCGCAGCTATAATCCTCCCTCTACCCGTCGGTACCAGCATGCGCGTCACACCGCTCGACATCATCCAGAAGCAGTTCACGGAGTCCCGCCGAGGGGGCTACGAGCCCGATGAGGTTCGAGACTTCCTCGATGCCGTCCGCGACTCCCTCGAAGAGGCGCTCCGGAGCAACCAGCGCCTGCGCGAAGATGTGGCCCGCCGGGACTCGGAGATCGCCGAGATGCGCAACAGCGAGTCCGACATCAAAAACGCCCTGATGCTGGCTCGACGGGTCTCCAATGACATGGAGCGCAACGCACGGCGCGAAGCCGACATCATCGTTGGCGAGGCCCGGATGGAGGCCGAGCGCGTGCTCATGGCAGTCTCCGACGAGCGCCGAGAGCTGCAGGCTGACATCGTGCGGCTGCGCTCGAATCGCGCACGCCTCCTTGCCGACCTTCGAGCAGTCCTTGAGGGCTACTCTCGCACGATCGACGATCTCGGTCGGGAAGCTCCGGCTGCGAAATGAGCCGGGCTCGTCGCCGTCGCGCCTCTCGCCGCACTCGCACCGGCCCCACAACCGGCGAGCCCAGACTCGACCTGCACTTGCACAGCACATCCTCCGACGGCAAATACGCTCCGTCGCAAGTGCTGAGCACGGCGGCTGAGCGAGGGTTGCATACCATCGCGCTCACCGACCACGACATCCCGCCGACTCTGGCAGCGGGGGAGCACGAGTTCGGCCGTCGGCGAATCCGACTCATTCATGCCGCCGAGGTCTCTGCGGTCTACGACGGCATCGAGTTTCACCTGCTCGCCTACTTTCCGAGAGCGATGCCGGCTGGTTTCCGCTCCTTCCTGACCGAGCGGGCCCGCGCTCGTGCAGAGCGGTACAACCGGGCAGCGGAACAGCTCTCTCTCCCACTGGCCGACGAGCGGGCCTCCACCGGGCAGCGCGCGCTCACCCGCTACCATCTCGCCCAAGAGCTTGTCATGGCAGGGCATTGTGGCTCCATCCATGCAGCGTTCGCGGGACCTCTTGCCAGTCGCAAGGCTGTCGTGCCCGCCATCGAGCTGACGGTCGAGTCGGCCCTGCGCACCATGGAACAGCATGGCGCCATCTCCGTGTGGGCCCACCCCTCTGCCAACCACGCTCCCGTCTATGCCCCAACCTTCGCCCGACTCGGCTTGCGGGGCCTGGAGGCCTACCGTCCGTCGGCCTCGCACACCCAGCGCGCAGCCATCGCTCGACTGGCCCTTGATCTTGGGCTTGTCGTTACCGGCGGCAGCGACTGGCACGGCTGGCGTGGTCGCCTGGGCTCATTCCGAATGAAGGCGTCCGAAGTCGCTGCATTCCTTGAGCTCCTCGAGCAAACCGAACCGACTGAACAGGATTCTGTCCGAGCGACGGTTGACCACCCCGGTCCGCAGGCGGTAGACCACATCTGAATGAAGGTTCATTCAGCCTCTCGCTCCATGCGGTGAGGCACCATTCGACGCTCGAACCGGCACCAAACCGCTTCAAGCCCGGCTTCCCATTTCGCGCATCGCGCTCTCAGGAGTTTTCCATGTCGAAAACCGCAGGCTTCTTCAACGAGTACCTCCCCAACAAGATCGAAAAGAACCCCGACCTGGCCACCAGCGTGAATGCGGTGTTCCAATTCAACATCGACGGTGCGGGCAGCTGGTATGCCAACCTCAAGGGCGCAAGTGAAGTCCAGTCCGGCAACCACGATGCCCCCGACTGCACCATCACCGCTAGCCAGGACACCTGGGAAGCGATGCTCGAGAGCCCCGGCAAGGCCGCTATGTTCGTGATGAGCGGGAAGATGAAGGTCTCCGACCTCGGACAGGCCATGAAGCTGCAGAAGATCCTCGCCTGAGTCGCGCACTCCAGTCGAGGCCCCGCTCGTTTTGAGCGGGGCTTTTGTCATTCCGGCTCAGCGGCGCCGACGCTCCCGCCACGCACCCACTCCACCCATCACGGCCAGGCCTGGAGCGATGAGAATCGACAGGAGCGAGACAATCAGGAACTGCGCCTCGGTCATGGCAAACCGTCCGCCGCTTCCGGCAGCCCCCCGAATGCTCACCTGATCATCCTCACCCACCATCCAAGCCAGGGTGTTGAGCAGAAGATCACGGTTGTTGAACTGGTCGAGCAGCTCATTCGTCGCGAAGTCTACATCGCCAATCACCACCACTCGGCCGCCGGCCTTCGGCGTAAACTCCGGAACACCCGCATCCGAATCGGCAGTGGCACCGTCGGCGACCGCATCCGAAGGGCCGGATTCAGCATCCGCTCCGCCTGCTTCTTGCGTCGAGCGCTCGATGACCGGTCTCCGCGATGACTCCGCACCCACGGTCACCCGCGTCGAGCCCACTCCGATGATGGAGGGATCTGTAATCTCGGCGACGGCCATCACCGGAACCGGTCCCAGGCGGTCGCGGCCCGGAGTGACCTCCGGCGCTTGGTCATACTCGGTTTCCGCCCAGGCAAAGGCCGAGGTCTTGGCCACTTCCTGCACCTGGACACCCACCATTTCGGGATCGAGTCGCGCCACACTTCGGGCAACACGCATCAGCACAGCACCGCGAATGGGATTGGTGATGGGATGAAAGTCGAAGCTCTCGCCCGAGAGCACGATGTAGCTCGCGTCGCCGCCCACGAGCTGGTAGCTCGGGTTCTGCTCAAGGATCAGGTCGTCACCCATCAAGATGTTGTAGCGACCCAAATCGGCCACGAGACCGGGGGTGCGAGTGGGCTCCAGCAGCACGAGCGCCGAGCCGCCACGAGCAACATGCGTAGCGAGCATCTCGCGCTCTGCGGGCAACCAATCCACCTGGGGATCGGCGACGACCACCACTTCACACGCCTCGGGAATGCTGCCGTCACGGGCCGGGAAGACCTTGCGGACGGTATAATTCTGGCCCTCAAGCTTCACGACCGCTGCACCCATTCCCACTGCAGACGTGTCGTCGTCGGGATCGATTTCCTCGTGGCCTTCTGTGAAGCACACCACGTGGTCGGCGCCCGAGGTCAGCCGAATGAGCGCATTGACCAGCGACTCTTCGTCAAAGCGGCTCTCTAGCCGCTGCGTGTCGTCGCCCGCACGCAACACCACGGTGCCGAACTCAGAACTGATGTCGAACTCTCGCGCAACCAGCGGCTCGGTGAGCGGGTCGTGGAACGCCACGGAAAGCTGCGCGGAGTGCTCGCTGAAGCCGTCCAACAACGACCGCAGGGTCTGCCCTTCCAGCACGCCGGGGAGGAAGAAGGCATGGATCTCGACCGGCACGTCCAGCGACGAGATCACCTGCACGGTCTGCGGAGAGAGAGCGTGACGCTGCGAAGCGGTCATGTCGACCCGATGGTCGTACCGATCTGCCAGCATATTGGCTGCGACCGCAACACCCACAGCTACGGCAATCAGAGCCCATGCCATCGCCGAATACTGGGCGCCTCGCGACTGGAGATAGCGACGAATCGACTCCCGATCGAACCAGAGAGAGACAAACAGCAGTGCCGCGCCGACACCGCCTGCGACCTCCCACTGCACCATCCAGACATCCGCCGTCGCCGCGTGCGCACCAAACGCCAGCACGGCGAGGAGGCCGATTCCACCGAGAATCCAAGTGAAACGCTGCATCGAAATCCTCACCGCCACCGAAACGACTCGACCCGCTGCTGGGTCGCAAACAGACAAACACCAATAAAGGTGACGAAGTACACGACATGCCGCGTGTGCAGGAGTCCCTTGCCGAAGTCTTCCACGTGGGAGCCCATCCCAACCTCACCGAGCGCCTGCATCCAGTCCGACGAAGCCCCCTCGGCGAGGCCTGGCAACAGGAACAACACCAGCAGGATCGCAAAAGTGGTCATGAATGCGATGACCTGGCTACGCGTGAACGCACTGGCCAGCATGCCCACCGAAATGCAGCAGGCCGAAAACAACAGCATCGACAGGTAGCTGCCGGTAATCACCCCAGGGTCGGGTGCGCCCAGCCAGTACAGCACCGCCGGCTGGTACAGGGTGGCCGCAAACGTGACGGCCATGAAGCCCATGGCGCCGAGGAACTTGCCCAGCACGATGGCACCACTTCCCACCGGCGAGCTCAGCAGCAACTCGAAGCTTCGCTGATGGATGTCTTCGGCGAAAATGCGCATGGAAATCGCCGGACACATCAGCAGCAACACCACCATCCAGTTGCCGAAGAACATCGGGAGCAACACTTCATTGAGATCGACCGCCCCACCGCCATACGGGTCGAATCCCGCGCTGACAGCGTATTGGTTGAACTGGAACAGGAAGAATGTGAAGAAGAACCCCGTGATGAACACGAACCCGGTGAGCGCAACCCATCCGAGCGGGGTGGCGAAGTAGCTGTCGAGCTCTCGCCGAGCGATCGCGAGGATGGCATTCATGGGGCGTCCTCCTCAGGTTCGGATGCATCGAGACCTGCCGGTTCGCTGCCGCCGGATCCCGTGAGCTCCAAGTAGGCATCTTCCAGTGAGTTCATGGGACTGAGCTCCAACAACTCCGCATGAACGGCCACGCGGGCCACAGCCGCACGAACCTCCCGGTCAGCCTGCACCTCGAGTGCCCCAGTGGACGTTCGGTTGACACCGCACACGCCCTCGATGGACTCAAGCTGCGCAATCAGTCCTGGCTCCAGCTGGGCCACCCGAAGCCTCACGCCGTGCCGTCGCGCAGCAAGGTCGTCGATCCGAGCAGTGGACACAATCTGGCCGCGGTTGATGATGACCACCCGTTCACAGACCGCCTCGACCTCTGCGAGAACGTGCGTGGACAAAATGACCGTGCGCTCCCCGGCCGCGAGCTCGTGCAGGAGGTTGCGGATTTCTCGGCGCTGGGCCGGGTCCAATCCCGACGTCGGCTCGTCGAGCACCAGAACTTCCGGCTCGTGAACCAGGGCTTGTGCCAGTCCCACGCGTTGGCGGAATCCCTTCGACAAGTGATCGATCACTCGGTCTCGGACATCGCCCAGTCCTACCCGCTCCAGCGCCTGACTCGCAGCCATCGCCGGCTTCGCGACACCCTTGATGCTGGCTGCAAACGCCACGTAGTCTTCCACCACCATCGCTCCGTACAGCGGGGGAACTTCCGGCAGGTACCCGATCCGCCGCTTCACCTCGTTGGGCTTCTGCAACACATCCACCCCACCGATCCGGGCATGTCCGGCCGTGGCACCGATACACCCGCTCAAGATTCGCATCGTCGTCGACTTTCCGGCCCCGTTGGGACCCAAAAAACCCACGACTTCTCCACGCTTGACCGAGAAACTGACGTTCTGAATGGCCGTAAAGTCGCCGTAGCGCCGCGTCAGCGCCTCGACTTCGATCATCTGGAGCTCCATTCCGCTCGCTTAGGGCGACAAAGGGCCGCCATATTCAGGGTTTTCTTCAACGGGTTCGGCGATTCGTCCAAATCCGGTCGACCACCGCGCGCCCGGTTATCCTGCAACGGCTGACCTGTCGCAGTGGAGACGCTCGAATGCCCCGTCTGGCCCCGTCCATCCCATCCTCCATCCTCCGGTCGACATCCTTGCAGACCCACACCGTCCTCCTCGTCGCGCTGTCGCTGGGCGTGGGCTGTGTCGAGAACTGGAAGGGCACCGACCTGGATGGCGACGGCTTCGGTGTCTTCGAAGGGGACTGCTGGGACAGTCTCGAAGGCCCCCCCGGCTCGAACCTGACCGGTGCCGACATCCGACCCGACGCCACCGAGAACTGGTACGACGGAATCGACCAGAACTGCGACGGGATCGATGACTACGACCCGGACGGCGATGGCTGGGTAAAGCAGGAAGAGCACATCAACCAGCCCACGCTGGGCCTGCCCGACTCGGGCATCAATCACGTGGGCGCAGGCGACTGCTACAACACCCCCGACGACATCGACGCATCGGTGGTCGACGTCCCATTCGAGGTCGACGACTCGGTCGAGCCTGTCGACATCACACTGGTGGACCCGGCCACCGTCCACCCAGACGCCAATGACGTCTGGTACGACGGCATCGACTCCAACTGCGATGCGCTCGATGACTATGATGCCGACGCCGACGGCGACCGCGCGCGCGACGAGTCTGATGGGCTCGACTGTGACGACAGCGACCCCCTCCGGTCTGGCATCTTCGACGAGGTCTGTGACCCGGATGGCGTTGACGAAGACTGCGACGAGCTGGTGAACGGAGCCGACGACTCCGTCGACCCGGAAACCGCGTTTGAGGCGTTCGATGATGCCGATGGCGACCTCTACGGAAACCCCGACGAGTTCCAGGTCGTCTGTGACCTCCCCGCCGGCACGGTTGCCAACAGCGACGACTGCGACGACGCCAACAGCGCCATCAACCCCGATGCCGATGAGGTCTGCGACGACGGCGACATCGACGAAAACTGCAACGGATTGGTCGACGATGCCGACAGCGGTGTGGTCTACAGTGCCAGCGACGAAGCCTGGACCGACAGCGACGGCGACGGCTATGGCGACCCGGCTGCACGCGTGGAAGTGTGCGACCCGGGCGCAGGCCTGTCCACCAACAACGGCGACTGCGACGACGATAACGACGCGGTAAATCCGGCCGCCACCGAAATCTGCAACGGCATCGACGACGACTGCGTGAACGGCGCCGACGACGACGATCCGGCCGTGGACCTCTCCACCGGGACCACCTACTACCGCGACGCCGACTCGGACCGCTACGGCGACACCAACGTCGACAATGCGATCACGGCCTGCGACCTTCCCGAAGGCTACACCACCGCTGCCGATGCCCTGGACTGCGACGACTCCACGGCAGCCGTCAATCCGGACGCCACTGAGGTCTGCAACGGCGTCGACGACGACTGCAACACGGTGGTCGACGACGATCCCGTCGACGGCACCCCGGTCTACCGGGACAGCGACGGGGACGGCTACGGCGACTTCTTCTCCCGGAAGCTCGTGTGTGCCGTTCCGTCCGGCTGGGTCACCGACGGAACCGATCTGGACGACACCGACGCCACCATCGTGGGCGGCGGCACCGAGATCTGCGACGGAAAGGACAACGACGGCAACGGGGTGATCGACTGGGGCCTGCGGGTG
Organism: uncultured Pseudomonadota bacterium; assembly: GCA_913044235.1. Classification (GTDB taxonomy): domain Bacteria; phylum Myxococcota_A; class UBA796; order UBA796; family UBA2385; genus CAJWOS01. The sequence continues at coordinate 439 of CAJWOS010000018.1, read as the reverse complement.
CCCACCGACTACTCGACCATCCAGGCGGCGATCAACGCGGCGTCCGACGGCGAGGTCTCGGAGCCGCGCGGCGGCACGGTGTCGCCGCCCCCACCACTACCCGTTGTTGAAGAGTAAAATCAATTGTGTTAAACATCAAGGCGGCGCCAACAAGACCTTCGGCTCGCAGTAAGCTCGGCGCAGGAGGGATGTGACGTCCATGCGTTTCGGCCCATGCCTCAATTTTCCGGACGGCGACGCCGCGACTTCGACGGCCCCGACCGCGGTGGCCATGCGATACCGCACCGTCGGGCGCGTGGGCGCCACGGGTGCGGTCCGCGCGGACCGCGGGCGGGCGCATCGCGACGTGTATCCCGCATCGGTGGTCCGCGGCCGCGTGGGAACGAATTGCCCACTCGACGAGCCCGACGAAAAAGACGCGGGCGGCGCCGGCGGCGGA
>CAJWOS010000017.1 GCA_913044235.1 uncultured Pseudomonadota bacterium | reverse complement strand
ACCAGCGCTCCGTCACAGTCATTGTCCACAGTATCGAGCACTTCTTCGGCACCGGGGTAGCGAGCCGGGTCGTCATCGTCACAGTCGGTGGATGCTGGATGCCCATCGCCGTCTGCGTCCACGTCCACCGGCTCACCGGTGTCGTCGGGCGAGTCGCTGCTGTCTTCCGTGTCGGTGTCGGTGTCGGTGTCTATGTCTGTGTCGGTGTCACCCTCACCGGAGTCTTCGCCCTCAGCACCTTCGAGCACCCCGAAGAGAGCTTCGACAGACTCGTTGCTGATCAAGCGACAGCCTGACATCGTAGTCAGAACCATAAACGCAGGTACAGCGGTGGGGCTTGGGCGCATGAAACCCTCAATGGCGGGTGCATAAAAAAGCATAGCGTGACTATCGAATCGGTGCTCCCCGCCCCTATCTGGATGTCGGGTCGATGAAGATCGGGGGCAGTCGCTGATCGAGGGCCGTCCACGCCCACCCACCATCCTCCACCAACGGCGGATCCGATCTTACGCAAACGACTGCGCGTGCTCTGCGGGAAAGCGGCCCAAGAGCGCATCGGTGGCGGGCTTGAGCACCGTACGCGCCACATGGCTGGCCAGCGTGTTGCGCTGGGAGGCCGTGAGCAGACCCCAGGCGTTCACAACGGGACCGGGCAGGTCTGCAGCACGCGCCGCGGCGGCAGCGAGAGGCTGGGTAAGCACCGCTCGGGCCATGTCGGTGAGCTCCGGGTGCTGAGAAAGGATCCAGCGAGCAGCCCGCCAGGAAAGGGCCGCATGCCGGGCTTCATCGCGGGCGATGTGGACCAGGATCTCTCGCAAGGCGGGGTCGCGACAGAGGCGGGCCTCCTCGCTCGCCTCGGCAGCCGCAATGGTCTCCCCCATACAGCCCTCGACCAAGAGGTCTTCGAGAATCTGCCGGGGGCTCAGCGCCCCCTCAAGCGCGCCGGTAACGTCCAGTCGACCGGGGCCCCGAGCCGGCTCGCCAGAGATGCGGGCCGCAACCCCAAAGCAGCTGCGCGCATGGGACACCTCGTCGGCCATGGCACGGGCGGTCGACGCGAGCAGATCTGCCGGTGCGCCCAGCTGCACCAGCTGCATGGCGAAGCGCGAGAAGGCCGCAACAGATGCATGCTCGGCAAGTCCCCGCGCCTCCCAGGCCCGCACGATGGAAGCAGGCGCATGGGGAGCGCCCTCGAGGTCGACATGGATGCACCAGCCCGCCGCCGGCCCACCCGCCGCCATACGCGCCGTGCCGCCCACCCGAAATGGACGACCTTCGGTCCACTCCATGATCGCCACCTCGTAGCAGCACGCATCCGGACGGTTGGTATCGGGGCCACAGAGGACCTCCACAGACCATCCAAAATCGTCCGCCTCTGGGAGTGCCAACTGCTCATAGAAAACGTCTCTGGCCGGGAAGTCCTCGCCCGGCGGACAGTCGTAGTCCCACGTCTCGACGCTCTCACACAACAGAAAAGACCGGCTCGAGTCGCGACGGAGCTCTTCGAGCGTCACTTCTATGGCATTGGGGTCGCAGGTCTCCCAGTGGTCCGGGAACTCGTTGGGAGGGTCTCCGACTTCACCGGAGTCGTCAGCAATGTCTGGCCAGTACAGGTCGAGGTCATCGCTGGGCTTGTCGTCCGTGGAGGAGCGACAGCCCATCGAGACGCCGAGTGCAGCCAGCACGAGGGAACGCAGTTGGGCAGTGGACGGGGGAGTGTGCATGGTCGCTCCTGTCCCCGCGGAAGCAAGGAGGGAGATGCTGATGCGCCGCATCGAAGGACGAAGACATCCGTTTGTGAGCGGCAGACCTTGTTTTATTGACCCGACCCGGCCCACGGTACCCGACAAAATCGGTAAACGCAGAACAATTGGTTCATACCCTACCCAAAACGCCGCTTACTCGATTTGGTGCCCACTGGAATTCCGATGCGTTTCGGCGCAGCAGACCATCCCCTCTTGTTCCGGCCAGCCGCATCCTGCGGTGAGGGCTATGCTCTCTCCGTCGGTTTCCGTTCCGCTCTCGCGATGAGGCAACGCTCGGCATGATTCCCATCGAACTGGTCTTCGCCCTGGCTGCACCCGCCTTGCTCGTGGTGGCAGGAGTGGCGAAATTCCGTCAGCGCGAGAAGACGTCGAAGGAGTGGATGGAGGTTGCGGCAAGACATGGACTTGAGCCCGGTCCAACCGCCTTCACCCATCTGCCGATCCTGTCGGGAACGGTGGGCGGGCACGCTGTAGAGCTCCGGGTGGTTCGGCGGAGCAGCGGGAAGAGCAGCGTCAGCCACACTGTCGTACAGACACGCTTGTCCATTCCGGTTCCTGCCGGCCTGAAGGTCACACAAGACACCCTCCTCGGCGGGTTGCTCACGGCCATGGGAGGGCAAGACATTCCGCTGGCCGATCCAAGATTGGACAAGCACCTCAAGGTCCAGGGCAGGAGCCCCCAAGCGGTGAAGGATCTGCTCGACATCGGCGTGGTTCGGCAGGCGATGCAGCGGTTCTTCGTGCACAGCCACTACACGAAGGTGGAAGGGCGTGCGGTCATCGCCGACCGCCGGGGCATCCAAACGGGAGCATCCGTCGATGAGATGTTGGCATCGACCGTTGCATTGGTGACGGCGATGTCCGAGGGGCGCGAGCGTGCCTGGGACGACCTTGCTCAGAGGCACGGGCTCGAGCGCAGTGGCACCCGGACGGTTCGCCTATCGGGCGAGCGAGAGGGAGTGACGGTTGGGATTGAGTCCACAGGGCACAACACCATCCTCACCGTAGGCATCCACGGCTTGGACAACGGCGTGTGCATCCACGCTGGCGACGGCGGGTTTGTGGGAGATGACCAGATCCTGGGCGACCGCGTGCGCATCACGGGCCCAGCCTCGGCACTACCCAAGCTGTTCGGACCCATCCAGCTCGACGCGCTCCGGGGCGAGCTGATGCAGGTGTTCGAGACATGGCCGGATACCGAGCTTCGCGACGGTCGGCTCGAAGTCACTCTGATGGGAGAGCCGTTTCGCCAGGTAGACTCGATCCTGAAGGACTACCGCGCCCTGGCAGAAGCGCTGCAGCGAACCGTGTCTGGCACCTAGAGACCGCCAACCCTGCCCTCCCGCTGTTGGGGGAGCTGCAGGTTCCGGCACCGATGCGAGCAGGCTCGCAGCTACCTTCCTGGCGCCCCCTCGTGGGGCATCTCCGTGTTCGTCGGCACTCGCACGCGCACGCACGTGCCCTCATTGACCACGCTCTCGACCAGTAGCTCCCCTCCCCAGCGCTCCACGATCCGCCGCACATTCGCGAGACCGATTCCCGTGCCCCCTTGCTTCATGCGGGTGGTGAAGAAGGGCTCGAAGATGTTTTCCAGATCGACTTTCGGGATGCCCCTTCCCGTGTCTCGCACCGCAATCTCGAGGCCCCCGGTCGGAAGCCCGCACACCTTGATGGTGAGGTGGCCGGTCGGTTCCATGGCCTGCAGGGAATTCAGGCACAGGTTCATCATCACCTGCTCGAACTCTGCTCGGGTCGCTCGCATCACCGGATTCGGTACATCGATGGAAAGTCCGAGCGTCACGTCGGGCGCAAGACAGGCCACAGACCGCTGCAGGGATCGAAGCAGCACGTCGAGCTCGAGAGACTCCACCTCTTCCGCGCGATCTCGCCGAAAGCGCTGAACGAGTCGGGTGGCGGTGGTTGCACTCTCGACAATCGTCTCGCGCACGTCGGCCTCCTCGGGAGCCTCAATGCTCTCCGCCGACAGGCGAACCACCATCAGCACATTGTTGAGGTCGTGCGCGATTCCGTCGCCCATTCGGCGGGTGACTTCCAGCCGACTGCGGAGGTCCTCTTCCGCCTGGGCCGCTGTGGTGCGCAACAACTCCATGTTCGCCGCCTGCTGTCGAGCCAGCTCTTCCCAGCCCTGAATGTGGTGACTGGCCAGCCGAAGAAACAGAGCGCCAACCATCAACATCCCGATGATCTGGGCGCTCGCCACGTCCCACAGCTGCTCGGACTCCGTGGCATAAAACGGGTCGATCCAGGAGGGCCACATGAGGTGGATCGCGATCAGAGTCCCCCCAAAGAGCACGGTCCCGACCAGAGCCATCCACTGACGACGCCGGGTGGTGAACAACAACGACATTCCCGCAAGGGGCGCGAGCAGGGCCGGACTCGAACCCAGCAGACCCCCAAACTGCATCCACCCCAGAGCCACCACCGCCGATGCAAAGATCACCAAGACCGTTGCGGGGCCATCACCCGTGTTCGGGTCGCGGCGCAGCCAGAGCCACAAAAGACCGAATGCAACAACACAGAGGATGCTCACCCAAAGGAGCACATTGAAGAAGCCGAGCAGAATGTTCACCACGGTGGTCAACAGGCTCAAGAACAGAGACAGTTGGCAGAAGAGGACCACCAGACCCCGCCGAAACGCCCTCAGGGACGCCGCTACGCTCTGAGCGCTGGTCCGCTGTGGGTCTGACATTTCCAAGGAGCCACCTCTTTCCGACAACCACGACTGCCGCCTCGCGGCTTTGCATATCCAAAGCCAAGAGGGTGCAGTCTCATTGTCGGTGGAAAAGTCCATCTGCTGTCGCAACGCCCGGCCCACCGCCTCCGGGTAGGACGCCGCGGCAGTACCCGGCGAGGCCAGCGTGCTGAAGAGGACCTGACAAGCTGCTTGATGGTCGACCGGCGCGTCCCATTCGAGGTCTTCTCCAGGGCGCGCACAGTCGTGTATCGGGATCGGGATCGGGATCGGTGGTGCCGTCGGGATCGGTGGTGCCGTCTGGCAGATCTGTGGTCGGTCCTGTTGTCTCGGTGGTCCCGGGCTCGCTCGGCGCCTTTTCTTTGGGTGCCAAGGTGCAGGCAGCCAAGCTCAGAGCCAAGCCGATGGCCTGAAGTCGGAGGGTCGACACGGAGGCACGAAGTCCAAGAGGACGCATTCATCTCATCCCATGAAAATGCGGTCTGACTTCTACGTGAAGTTTCTGATATTCGACATTTTAACAAGCATTGCAGCCTCTCGTAAAGCCGGTGCGGCGTGCCTTCGTTGGCCCGAAAGACACCACGTGCTCTCCAGGCCACCATCCGTGCGGTGCCATGCGGTACAGTGCGGTCCCATCCCTCAAGAGGAAGCCGGTCGCGGATGCCACACGCATGATCTCAAGCGCTGTCACAGCTGCGGTTGCCATGGCGGGATGGTTGCTCGGCCCGCTCGCCTTCGCCGGCGACATCGATGCCTGGCAGCCGGGGGCTTCCTCGGGTGCCATCGATGCCCCGATTTCGGGTCACAGCGGCGCGCTGCTGTCTCCTGGACGTGGTGTGGTGGGCGCCTGGAGCCAGCTCGCTCATCGCCCCCTGGCATCCTTGGATCTCGCGGTGCCCAACCCCAGCTGGACCCCTGCTGTGGGCCTGTACACCTCGGCCGGGGTGCACGGCGGCTGGCGACCGGCCGGCTGGGCTGCGCCCTACGACCTGGGTGCACGGCTGCGGGCGCGCGTGGCGGCCCAAGACGTGCTTGGAGAGCTGGGCGGCCCGAGCATGGGTCCCGCACTGGATGATGCAGCCATCTGGCTGCGCCGGGGGCTGTCGGGATCCGGGCCGGCAGAGCGGAGCCTCTTCGCCGAAGCGCGGGCTGATTTCCAGGGCTCGGGCGCGTCAACCGACCGGCTGCGGGCGCTGTCTGGCTCTGGAACGGGCGTGGCGCTGGGCTGGGCAGAGCGGCGGGAGACCTCTGCACCCGGCCTCACCCAACACCTCTCACTCGCTGCGGCTGCCGACCTTCGCGGACCCGAGCAGACCGATCTGGCCCCCCGCCAGTCGGTGGAGGGTCGGGCTGGCTGGAGCTGGACCCCCGGCCGCCTCACCGGGCTCTCCGAGCTGCATCTGCGCGGTTCCCGGCATGCCCCCGCCAGCGCAAGCGCCTGGCTGGCCGGATCGATCGAGCCCCGCCTCGGGCTCCGGGGCCGGACCGGTGCCCACCTGCAGTGGGCGGGCGTGATCGGCGCCGGCATCCCCTTTCGCGACCCCACCACGAGTGCATGGGTCCAGCCGACGGGAGCCCCCCGCTGGCGAGTGGGCCTCGACCTGCGGTGGGGACCTGCCGACACGGGTACGGCCGGGCCCGATGGCCCCCCGCTGCGCAGCGGCGAGCTGGTGGTCTCGCCCCGCAGTCCGGCGGGCGCACCGCTCGTGGCCGTGGTGTCGGGACCCGGAACCGATCAGGTCCGGCTTCGCGCCGACGGTAGCGTGGTGCTGCCCTACACTCCCGGCGAACCGCTCACCGTGACCGCCGACGGCCACGCCACGCTCACGCAGGCGCCGCGGGTCTCCGGCAAGGGCCCCTGGACCTGGCAGCCCACTCTGCTCCTGCGGGAAGGCGACGCCCGCCTGACTCTGCGCATCGCCGACGAGCAGGACCTGCCCGTTGCACTGGATGCCCTGTCGGTGGCCGGTGCCCCGCTGGGCGGGACCCAGGCCGGGACCGCGGTCACTCTGGAGGGACTGGCGCCCGGACCCGCAGCGGTGTTTGCCACCGGGCCTCTGCTGCAGCCCTCTGCCATCGAGCCGCTGGCCGCCGTCGATGCACCCACGCAGACGCTGTACCTGGCCCGGCCCGTCGGCGCGACCCGGGTGTCGGTGGCAGGCAACAACGCCCCGTTGCCCGGTGCCTGGGTGCAGCTCACAAGCGCTGTGGGTACCACCGCGCTTCAGACCGATGAGCAGGGTCTGGTGCAGACGCGCCTCACAGCGGGCCAGTGGCAGATCCGCGTCGAGGCCGACGGCTTCTCCTCCCAGGAGCAGATCGTCGAGATTGCGCCCGAACAGGGTCGCCTCCACGAGGTCCCCTTCCTCTTGGTTCCACCGGTGGCAGACGCGGGGCAGTCTCTGGACCTCACCATCGTAGACCCATGGGGGCAGCCCATCGAAGGGGCCGACGTTCGCCTCGGCGACCAGCCGCTCGGCACCACGGCATCGGGTGGACGACTGCGACTCGAAGATGTGTCGCGCGACGAGGCAGATCTGCAGGTCGCTGCCGACCGCTTCCGGCCATATGCATCCCAGGTGGCGACCAGCCAGACCACCGAGCGGAGCATCATCGTGCCCATGCGGTGGCGCACGGGCCAGGTGGAAATTCGGGCCCTGTCCCTGACCGGCGACCCGGTCGCGCAGGCCACGGCCGTGGTCCGAAGCGAAGCGGACACCCCAGCCGAGCCGCGACCGCTTGGTCCCGATGGCATGCTCGCCTTCGAGCTGCCCACCGGCGACCATGAGGTGGTGGTGACCGCCCCCGACCACGTCAGTGTCGTGGTGCCGGTCCGGATTCATCCCGATCGGGACACGCTGCATGTGGCCCACGTGGTCCTGCCGCCGGCCAGCACCGGTCGGGCCAGCCTCTCGGTGCGCGTGTCCTCCCCGCTGGAGTCCTTCGTGCAGAACGCGCGAGTGCTGGTGGATGGAGAGGAGCGTGCCCGCACCTCCTCAGGCAGCGCGGTCCGACTCGACGGCCTCACCGCGGGTCGACACGAGATCACCATTGAAGGAGCGCTCTACGAGACCTGGTCGGCGGTCGTGAACCTACAGGACAACGCCACGGAAGCTCTGGAAGGCGTCTTGCGCCCCCGGTCGGGTCTGCTTGAGGTCACCGCCTCCTTCGCCGGAGAGCCCTTCTCCGCGCTCGTCCGCCCCGTGGGCTCGCTGCCCACCCGACCCGTGCTGCTGGGAGACGACGGACACCACCTCTTCTCGGTCCCCGCTGGAGAGTGGGAGATCCTGTTCTCTGCGGAGGCCTACGGTGCGACGGTCCTGATTGCTGATGTACACCCCGAGCGGAACACCACGTCGACCTGGGTGCCCAAAAAGCGAGTGGCACCCATCGCCATGGCCGCACCCGTGGCCCGGCCCGTCGACGTGGTCGTGAAGGATCGCGCCACGGAACAAGCCGTGCCCGCTCTGGTTCGCGCCATCGGTGATGAGTTCATGCCGCCCACCCAGTCGGGGGCCGACGGTCATCTCCAGCTGAAGCTCCTCCCCGGAACCTGGGAAATCATCGCCTCGAACCCTGAGCTCGGGATCGGTGGCACGGAGCTGCAGGTGACCATCCGCGATGCGGTGGACCCGGTCGAGATCTGGATCGGACAGCCCAAGGTCCAGCTCACCGGAGACGAGCTTCGCCTCGACGGCTTCGTGTTGTTCGAGGTGGGCAGCGCCCGCATCGAGCCGGCCTCCGTGCCGCTCCTGACGGAGCTAGCCCGCACCCTGGTGCTCGCCCCTGAGATTCGCCGGGTGCGCGTAGAGGGCCACACCGATGACACCGGCGACTCCGAGCGCAACATGACCTTGTCCGAGGCGCGCGCCCGGGCCGTCATGGCCTGGCTGATCGATGCCGGCGTGTCGCCGGACCGCCTCGAGGCGCAGGGCTTTGGCGAACAGCAACCCGCCGCCAGCAACGCCGACGATGCCGGTCGGCTCCAGAACCGGCGGGTGGTGATGCGCGTCCTCGAGCGCGAGGCGGTGGGCGAAGACGCGACTCAGTAGCCGGGAACGGTGAGAATGCGCACGGAAGTCCCGCCGAAGTCAGACGGGAACACCAGGCTGGGGACCCCGGTGTTTCCGAGGTCCACCGCTGCGCCTTGGTACAGGAAGGTGTTGGTCTTCGCCTGCATGGTGAAGTCCGTGCTGGTGGAGATGGCATCCCAGCCTTCTCCACCAGCAAAGATCTGCGCCTTGCCCGCATCTGTGGACGTGTTTTTATAGATCGCCACCAAGTCTCCGAGGCCGTCGCCGGTCAGATCGTTGGTGGCAAAGATGGAAGAAATCTTCCGGTCATTCCCGTTGGTCACGCGCAGCACGCGCGCCACATCCTCCTCCAAGAGGGGCGTACCGCCGCAGCTTGTGGTGCCGCTGAATCGCTCCGCGCCCCCGGCCAAGAGCAAGACGTCATGGTCCTCCTTTGAGATCGCGAGGTCTGGATAGCCGTCGTGGTTCAGGTCGCCTGCTGGCGCCACCATGCGTCCCAGGTACTGGTAGCCGACGTCTCCCCGCACACACAGGTCGCCGTCTTCGGGCCCAGCGACGTTCTCGGAGAGGTTGCTCAGAGCACTGCCCTCCATGACCACGACATCACCGAGGTTGTTGTCATTTCCATAGCAGCCGGTCACCAGGTCGGAATAGCCATCCCCATCCAGATCGAGTCCGGTCGCCGTGTTCCAGTCTCCAAAGCTCAGGCACCCATAGCCCTCGGGCTTCTGCGCAATCACCACGCCATCCGCGGGGTACAGCACCGACTCATCGGCCAGGTCGTGTCCCCAGAACAGCAGCGCGTTCCACCCTCTGCCTCGCATGACCAGCAGCTCGGTCAGTCCATCATCATTGATGTCGCCCGCACTGGCCACATCGGCAACGTAGGGAGGCTCTGCAATCCAGATGAAGCCCGATGCCGCATCGGGCACCGGCTGCGACGCACCTGGGGTGACGCTGCCCTGCTCCACGATCCACACCCCAAACCCGCTTGTGAAGGCCAGATCTTCGAGCCCATCGCCGGTCACATCTGCAAGAGTGGCCATCTGAGCGGCGATCTGACTGGCTTCTGCAGTCGTGCCCACCTCGGCCGTGAGGCCCGCCTCCAGCGTGCTCGGCAAGAGGCCGGCTTCCGCGTCTGCCACAGACCACGAGAGGTCGGAATCTCCCCACAGCACATGGATCATGCCGTCGGGTGCCGAAGCGCTGTCGTAGCTGCTGTCTCCCACCAACAGGTCCTCGGTACCGTCGCCATCAAGGTCGAAGCCCACGGGAAACAGGAGCTTGGCCGACTGGGCGCTCGTCTCGACCGGTACCGAGGCCAGTGCATCGATCTCCACGGTGGTGCCATCTCCGAGCGCAGTGACACCGCAGTCCGTTCCGAAGGTGCCGTCACAGTTCTCATCCAGCCCTGAGCCACACACCTCCGCCGCGCCTGGGTGGACCCCTTGCAGGCTGTCGTCACAGTCCCATTCCGGGGCCCCTTCCGCGTCCACCTGCACCAAGGCAAAGCCCGCATCGGCGTCGCATCGGGTGGTCTCCGTTCCCTCCGCCCCATAGCCATCCCCATCCGAGTCGGTGTAGACGGTCACCAGGTCGAGTGGACTGAGGGTGTCGTCGGCGTCATCGACGAGGTCGTTGCAGTTGTTGTCGATACCGTCGCAGACCTCGGTGGCATCGGGATGGATCGCTGCATTGGTGTCGTCGCAGTCGACATCCTCGGCATAGCCGTCTCCATCGGCGTCTTCATCGGCATCCTCATTTGTGCCTGTATCCTCGACTGCGTCGGTCGTGGGTCCATCGCCGGTGTCGGGCTCCTGGGGTCCGTCGGTTCCAGGCTTGCCCTCGGTCGAATCCGAGCCGCAGGCACCCAGCAAGGTCGCGGAGAGCCACAGAGTCCACACACAGGTTCGCATTCAGGTCTCCGAAGACGGGGTCGGTCGGCGCCGGCGTCGAGCCCGGACGAGCAGGCCCGGCAAGAGGAAGCAGAGTGCGGCCGCCGCACCGGCCTGGCGCCCCTGGCAGCCGAAGACGTTGCGCGACGCTGCCAGCTCCGCGCGCGGGCCCGAGTCGAGCTCTGCGACTGGGGCGGTGTCATCTGCGGGCGTGTCTGGTGCCTCGGAGGCGGTCCATGTGTAGGCGAGCAGCGGTAGACCGCAGCCTTCCCCCGGCCAGGCACCGATCCGGGGTGGCTGTTGCTCGCAGGGCCACTCCCCGTTGGTGGTGGTGACCACTCCCTCCAGATCGTCTCCAAACTCGCCCAGCTCCACGAGTCGGTCGAGCTCCGGCATCGCCCGCGGCCACTCGGCGAGCAGGGACACATGCTGGAAGTAGCTCGGCAAGACCTCGCTGCAGGTGCGGGTGCCCGGCTCGATGTAGGACGCCGGCAGGTCCACACAGTCGGTGACTCCCTCCGGGCAGTCTGTTCCCACCATACGAAGTGCTTCGACGGCCTCGTCTTCCAGCTCCGACAGGCTCCAGGAGCCTTCGATATAGGCGTTGGAGACCAACGGTTCAACGGGTCCGTTCACGAGCTGCGCCGAGCCCGTGAGGGTGATGCTCTCCAGAGTCAGCGTGGTGCTGGCCGTCGAGGCGGTCAGGGGGATCTCGACTTCATACAGCGCAGACCGCTGGTAGGTCGCCGCGGCGTTTTCCCCTTCCTTCAGGGCGACCACAGATCCTCGCCCCGTGAGGCCACAGAAGATCGAGCGGTCGACCGCGAGCTTCATGCCCGCCACCAGATCGGCCCCATCCAAGGCCACATCCACGGCGAGCATCGCGTCCAGTGTCACGCTGGACATCGAGGCCACCACGCTTCGCGTGACCGTGTCGAAGGTCCAGAGCGACTCACGGGCGATGACTGCAGCGGGGGTGTCGATGGGAGAGAAGGTGAAGTTTGCCTCGCCGAAATCCATGTCCAGGCCGCTGGCATCGCCGTCGAGCCACACGCGATCCAGCACCAGCGCCCGCGCACTGGCGGTGTCAAAGGAGTCTTGAACCTCTTCGTCGACCGTACATAAAGCCGCGACGACCACCCCATTCTCCGCCAGGGTCAGCACTGTTGGGCCCGCAGCAGTGGGGCCCAGCCGTGCGTCGGCTTCCAGCACACACGGTTCGTCTTCGGGCAAGATGCTCTGCTGCAGGAGCAGGAGGTGATCGAGCACGGTCTCGGTCCGCACGCCGAGGAGCTCGACCTGGCCGTCGCCAGTGATGGCACGCTGCCGCACGATGGTGTGCATGGGAGGACCCTCCCCGTCGCCGGAGACTGTCCCCGCTTCGATGGTGGTGTCCTTGAGCGTGAGCCGGCTTCCCGGCATCACGTCGATGATTCGGGGCAGCTCCCGCTCACCGTCTGTCACCGCCCGGTGGGCCACCGCCCGCCCGCCCTCGATGGTCACCGTCAACGCTTGGTTGATGGTGACATCCGTGCCGCCCACGACAAGCGGCGGGATGCTCCAGGAGCCCGCAGCGATCGTCACGCTCTGCTCGATGGTGATGGCGCGGGTCATGACGGGCAGCTCCCCACCGAGGGAGATGGTCTCGCAGCCGCACAGGAGGGCCCGCTGGAAGGCTTCCCGGTCTGTGATGTTGGCGCAGACCCGCGGGTCGTCCTCGGCCACCACGATCCGACCCGACAGCAGAGTCGCCAGCGCCACGAGCGCACCCCAGCGAGCAGATCCGGTCGGCGTTGGCATCAGCGCACGCATCGGATCACCGTCAAAGGGGCTGAATACTGGTCGTCTACTGGCAGGAGTACTCCGTTGAATTGGCGAAGCACGACCGTGCCGGACTGGAGACGATACTCAGCTTGCCGCCGTTCGCCATCCCAGCGCAGGGGCACGCCGTCTGCCGGGTACAGCCCCCCTCTCCGGGCACAGACCGCCCGCGCGAGTCGCCCGCTGCCGCGCGCAGCTGCTTGCGTCGGGGAGTCTCCTGGCGGGGCCTCTGCACCGGTCCAACCCATCAGGTACCTTGCCGGTGGATTCTTCGCCTGCTCGCGCTGGAAGTCGGGATTCTTTGCCAGGAAGGCCGAGAGCTCTCGGACGGTGATCAGGTGCCCACGGGATGATTCCTGAGGCGCCTCCTGAGGTGCGCTCTGCGCTGCCTCCGATGGTGCTCCTTGCGGCGCTGCCCGGCTTCTGGTCTGGACAAGCGAGAGCGACGCAACCACGGGTCGGTCCGGGTTGAGCGGGGGCGTCACCGCGGTGGATGCCTCGCGACACCCGGCGCCAGGACAGGCCCCGACCCGAGCCGTCACGATGCTCTCGATGCCCCCGCGGACCGTCACGCCCTCCGGAGACCTCCAGTCTCCGTCGGCGATTCGGACTTCGGCACCCTCTGGAAGAACCGGCTCGAACTGCAGTGGCAGCTCGCGCAGGTCGGGCAGGGTGGCACGCAGGCTCTGTGACCCGGCACCGGCCAACACGGCAACCGTGCGCGCGGTTGTCGTCAAGCACTCGGAGGACTGCGCCTCAGCACAGCCAGCGCCCATCCGCACCTCGAGCTTGTGCTCTGCGACGCGCAGCGTCAGAGGCGCATCCCGGTCCACGCGCTTCCCGTCCAACAGGATTTGCACAGGAAACCGTTGTTCGTCGCCCTTGACAACGAAATTGACCGGTCGAAACTGGGCGGTAGCCCCCGAGCGAACCGCTTGCGGCGCTGCATCGCCACCAAAAAACCCGCGAATCAACGCCCATCCCATCACGATCAGAACCGCCGCCAGTCCACCGACCCGCTTCCACGAGATGCCCGACCGAGTCGCCCGCGAATCTCTCAATGAGGCCACCGCAGTCTCCGATGGTTCGAAGACTGGCGTGTCGACGCCATACTCCGCGAAGGTGTCGGAGCCTGGGTCGGCCTGTGGCGCCACACCATCAGGGCCGCGAGCTGCCCTCTTGGATCGAACGATCGGCGCTCCGTCATCCAGCGGAGCGGGCTCTGCTTCGGTCACAATGTCTACGAGGTGCAGATCGTCCCGTCCATCGGTGAACCGGGCAAGCTGCTCGGCCACTTCGTGTAGAGCGGTCGGTCGATCGGACGGCTCGGTGGCCGTGAGCCGCCGAATCAGATGCCGAAGCTCCTCGGGGTGTCCCTCGCCTGGGTCCAGGCAGGCGATCCGCTGTTTCTCGTTGATGATTCGGACGATCTCCCGGCGCAGGCTGGTTCCCTTGCGGGCCGGAAAGGCCACCTCACCCGTGAGCAGCTCGTAGAAGACGATCCCCAGGCTGTAGGCGTCCCACAACCGGCTGTCTGCATCGATGTCGCCCCATTCCGGAGGCGTGTAGGACAGGGTGCCCACCGCCCCACTGCCGTTGGTGAGGGTGCCATTGGCCTCCGTGGCGATGCCGAAGTCCACGAGCGTGGCATGACCACCACTGAGCAGGATGTTGTCTGGCTTCACGTCGCGGTGGCGAACCTCCCGCGCATGGCAGTGGCCCAGAGCCCCCGCGACCTGCCCGATCACCCGAGCAGCGGCCCCCGGCGGCATGGGACCACGCTCGATCCACTTGCGCAGTGAGGTGCCTTGTACGAAGGCCATCTCGATAAATGGCGGCTCGGAGTCCATCCGAATGTTGCGCACCTTGACGATGTGCGGATGGTCGAGCTCGAAGAGGAGCTCCGCCTCCCGCACAAATCGTCGGCGCACCTCGCCCGAGTCTGCCAAGCGCGTGTCCAGCACCTTGATGGCGGCCTGGATGCGCTTCGCATCCCGGTTGTGGCATCGGTAGACCGTGCCCATTCCACCGCCGCCCAGGCGTGCTTCGACGACCCAGATGTCGATCAACTCACGCCGCAAAACAACGCTCTCCGGGACAGGATGTCTCGTCTAACATACGCGAAGGAGACCTTCGCTCGCGAGATACCGTATCGGCCCAGCCCCATACCGGTCAATCAAGGGGTCCGACCACCGAAACGAGCCGTCCAAACCGCCCCAGAAATCGACGCGCCCAAACCTCCAGGAGCTCGAGGCGCCCGCCACGAACTCAAGCGCAAGCAGATGCGTCGCGCTCGGACCGCTGCGTGGATAATTCGCCCCCTGGAGCCTGGCGCCTCGAGGCCTTCTGTTGCCGCGACGCCCTGTGCGTTGGGCCTGCTCAGTGCAATGCTATGCCAGGAGAGGCAAGCCGGTCTTCCTGTACGATTCAGCCCATCCAGACTACGCTCTTGCGTGTTGGAAGACACCCCGGAGACTGTCGATGTCCACGTCTCGTTTCCCCACCACCCAAGCGATGGCCGTTCTCGCCATGACTGCGTGCACCGCGTGTGGAGACAAGGAACCCGCACCAGACCGAGCCACAGACAGCGGACGCCCGGCCGAGACCGACCCCGAGCCGGAGCCCGAGGTCCACACAGACACAGACACAGACACAGACACAGACACAGATACGGACACCGAGCCCACCGGTGATGCCGACGGCGATGGCTACGTTGCCGAGTCTCTTGGCGGCGACGACTGCGACGACAGCGATCCCAACATCCATCCCGGCGCTCCCGATGCCTGGTACGACGGCATCGACAGCGACTGTGCCGGGAATGGAGACTATGACGCCGACGGCGATGGATTTGGCAGCGGCGACTACGGCGGCTCCGACTGCGACGACCGCGACCCCACGGTGCGGCCGTACTCCCACGAGGACTGCACCGATGGGCGAGACGACGACTGCGATGCACTCATCGACTGCGAAGATGCCGAGTGTGCTTCCGTTCCAGGGTGTTTCGAGATCTGCAGCAACGAGCTGGACGACAACGATGATGGCCTCGTGGACTGCGAGCAGCCCGAGTGCATGGGCACACCGACCTGTCCGATCTTCGAGGTGCAGCTCTCTGGAGGACAGTTCCAACGGGCCACAAAACCGTGGCTGAGCACAATGCTCGTCGACTACATGTATGCCCACGATCTGAGCGGCAGCGTGGTTGCTGCCACCAGCGCCGGAGGCACCACCTCGTGCGTATTTTCGGACGTCCACGCATCCTGGGGCCGGAGTGTGTCGGTCACGATCTGGTCTATGGGGTTTTCGGGAGTGCCCATCGGAGACTGTGGAGCCGACCTCGACGCACTGATTCCACGGCAGATGGCTCTGAGCGGGACCCATTACCGCGGCTATCATGGATTTGAGAGTCCATGGTGGCAACCGGCCGAGCGCCGCATCGACTCCAGCGAGCCGGGGTGGTTCCGCAATCGCACCCTGATCGGTTCGTCCGACAACCTGCACACCGTCACCCAGGTCGGCTACGATATGAGCTGGTTCTGGTGGACCGGTACCCACACGCGCACCTGGTCCCTCAGTGGTGAGTCCCACGTGCTTGGTGACAGCCGGTAGTGCAGGCAAGCGGTGCGGGGGCATGCCGCGAACTCGAAAACCGGAGGGCAGGAACTTCAGCCCGCGCTAAAATGGCATGGGAGGCTTGTGGACGGGCTTCCACACGCGGACAGGAGGGGGCAAGCTCATGTCGGATATACGGTACTTCCGCTCCCACATTCGAGATGACCTCTCGATTCCCATCTACAATGGCGGGAACTGGCCCGAATACAACGACTTCCGCTCCAGTACCACGCGACCGGGCCTCGGCTCGGGTGCCGGGCAGGTGGATGCCACGGTCGATCTCGTGAGCCTCTGTGCGCTGGAGTGTGACCGCGGCGTGGTGGAGCTCACCGTCCGAGTGGCCAACCAAGGCTTGCGGGACGCACCCGATGGGATCGGCATCGGTCTGTATGCAGTGGCCGAGGATGGCAGTCGAACTGCGGTAGATGTCGGCGCGCCCGGAGACCTGATCCGGGCTGGCTTCACGGGCAGCAGCAACACCTTCACCCTGTCCATGGACGACCTCCCCACGGGCAGTCTGGTTCTGGTGGCCGACGACAATGGGGAAGGTCGAGGTCAGATCACCGAGTGCGATGAGACCAACAACGAGCTCTTGCTGGAGGGGCTCTGCGCTGAAGAGTGAGGTACCGCTTGTCCCCACGGGGGGGCTACGCGACAACTCCAAAAACCGTGTGGCTTTCGTACCCTGCAGCCCAGTCCCTCGTAGCCAGCTCCCCCCTTTCGTACTCCTGCCCCTCCTCAAGGAGGTTTGAGATGCCCAGCGCCAATCTGAAGTCCGAGATTCATGCGCTTCTCGAGCAGGTCGCCAGACTGGAAGCCGAACTTGCCACCATCGAAGGGGCCCTCGACCAGAGACTCTACGCCTTCGATGCATTTGGAGCAGAAGACGAGGTCTTCGACATGCTCGACATGCTCGATGCAGCTCCTGATGGCGAAACGAGCTCGCCCGACATCGGTGCCATCGAAGCGCGATTCCGAGCACTGTCCGCGCAGCATCCGCCCAATCGCTACCACCCAGACGCCTGTGATGAGGCCACAGCAATCCTCGAGCGCATCGAGCTGCTCATCCGCAAGAGCGTGGACGAGATTCACGAAGATGTAGATCGTTCCACCATCTTGGGAACAGATCCGGTCTGGCTGCAGGAACAGGTGCGACAATACCTGCAGGCGATGCGGGCACTGGGCCGCGGGTCCTTCACCGGCGCACTCGCCGGGGTGGTGCATGCAGCGGAGGACAAGGCCAGCCTCTTGGCCCTACAAGACCTGACCGGCGGCCATGACCAGCAGCTGTCGATCGACCACATCCGCGCCAACTCAAAGGCCTACCAAGAGCAGGCCATGCAGTGGGCCGACGACTGGTGGGAAGCAAATCAGGGCGAGGCAGTCGGAATTGGAGAGCAGACCGATCTGCAGGTCGACAACCAGTCGGAGGCCTACGAAGACAGCGGTCGCACCGCGGCGTACTTCCTCCAGATCTACTTCGACGCGGCCAAGGCCCAAAAGCGGCTGTCTCATATCAGCGATGTGCTCGAGTCCGAGTCCGACATCGACGGCCTGAAGGCCTCGATGCCCAACATCAAGGGCATCCTCCGTGCGACCGAAAAGACCGGCGTTTTCGACGGAGATGCCGCTCGTGAAGACGCCTTCAACAGCGAGCATGTCGACACATCGGTACGGACGCTCCGCGACATGGCCCGTGGCACCATCGAGGTCGCTCGGGTGCAGGATCTCCAAGGGGCCTTGGACGCCTTCCTCAAACAGGCGGCCGAGAGCTGTCCCGGTGCGAAGATCACGCGCTTTCGGAACAAGTTTCGGAAGTACCCAAAGGGGGATGGCTACTACGACCTGCAGATGCACATTCGCCTCGATGGCGGCCACATCTGTGAGATGCAGTTCAACTGCGCAGCGTTCCTCGACTTCAAGATGATGAACGACGGGCGGGACAACAAGCCGGAATACAGCTGGGACACCATCCTGGGAGACCACAAGGGCCTGCTCGAGTCGGTGGCCCGTCAGGTGGCGGAGCTTGAGGCGACCCAGCCGCTCGGGGAGCCGCCCGATGATGCAAAGCACTCGATGGAACGATTCGCGGCCGCCCTGGCCAGCCAGACCGCTGCCCCTGGTACCGACGGTCACTGGCCACTTTGCTCGCACTTCCTCTACAACATCACCCGCTGGCTGAAGAAGAAGCGAAAGACGCTCGAGCAAGGGGAGGTACCGCCACTCGTCGACCGTGTGATCTCCGGACTCGATGATCTCTCCGCCAAGGCATCCAAGAGCTTCCTCAAACGGATCGCCGCCTCGGAAGGCATCACAGATGTGGACGCGCTCATGGCCATCGCGCAAGCTGTCGAGCCTGACCTCTCAATGTGGGAAACGAAATGATTCACGACCGCAAGCGCTTTCTGATGCTCCAAGGGCGCCCGACCGCTCCTCGTCGCCCCACCTTCAGCAGGCTTGGCAAGCCCGTACGCCAAGCGCTCTTGTGCGCCACGATGATTCTCGGCGGCACTGCGTGCGGCACCGACAGCGGCGGAGCCGGCAACTTCATACGCTGTTCCATCGACGGACAGCCGTTTGATGGAGACGCCACAGGCTACGAAGAGTACGGCGACGTCGTGCTTTCTGCAACAGGCACTCTGCGTAGCGAGGACGTGACCGTTTGGGTTGGCCTCGGCAACCCGAGCACGGGCAGTCGCCTCGAGGGGCCTTCTCCCGGCGAAATCACCGGTGTGCGGGTCACCCCGGAATCCGGGGAAGCGCTCGAGTTCTCCTCATCGCATTCGGATCTCGACGACGATGTTCGCATCGTAGTCCGAGTCGACGACTATAAAGACGACGTGATTTCCGGCACCTTCTCCGCGGTGTTGGCCAACGCCGACGGCTCGAGCCGGATGACGGTCGAAGAGGGCGAATTCGAGGTGCAGCTCGATGCAAAGGGCGACGAGTAGCGGTTCACTCTGGAGCGCTCTGTCCCTGCATCGAGAAGGGGCAGTGCCCGCTCACCAGCCGGAGAGGAACTTGACCACCATGCCTCGGTCGGAGCTCCCCGCAAAGGCTCCCACCACAATGTCATCGGCTCCGTCGCCATCGATGTCGACGATCTCGCCACCATAGCCGAAGCGGTCGCTCGCGCTGCGGGTGGTGAGTGCGGCCGATGTGTCTTCCGCCACCACGGTTCCGCCAGACGCGAGGTCTGCGGCGTAGAAAATGTGGCTGCTTCCGACCACCACACCGATGGTGCTGCCGCCGAGGTACGGCACCACGAGGTCGGTACCGCCATCGCCATCCAGGTCGCCCTGCATCGAGCCGGTGAGTCCGAGGCGACCGTAGTCCAGGGTCCCGTGGATCACGAAGATGGCATCATCCGCGGCACTGGTGCTGCTGAAGAGGTCGGCACCCGACAGAATCCGCACAATGCCGCCCTCTGCAAACGCTGCTTGCCCCAAGGCAGTCGGACCGCTCGCGGCGAGGTCATCCAAGCCATCCCCATCGACATCGCCCAGCAACGTGAGGTGGGTGCCAAACTGGTCGCCGGATACGCCCGCCGGGCCGGAGTAGTCGGCCACAGTCGCCACGCTGTTCGACGTCAGGTCGTCGCCCGACACCATCCGCAAGATCCCTGCCGCATCAACGGCGTCACCCACCGCAAGGTCGCCGCGACCGTCTCCGTTGAAGTCTGCGGCGCCAGCCACTTCGCCCCCCGCACTGCTTCCAATCAAGCGGAAGGAGGCATCGCTCTCCGTGTAGCTCCCCCCGGCCGTGGTGCTGCTCGCCCATACGGCGAGGTTCGTGGGAATCGATGCGATGGTCTCGTCGCTAAACCCCTCGGAGGCGATGACCTCCGGCAGGCCATCTCCATCCACATCACGGAGATGGCTCACTTCGAAGCCGTAGTAGGTACCGCCGGAGTAACTGGCGATGGCATCCGACTGCGAAATGGAGCCGCCCGTGGAGAGGTCTCCGCCGTCGAAGAGGAACACCGCTCCCGCCCCCGGGGCGCCGACCAGGAGCTCCGCTCTTCCGTCGCTGTTTACATCACCAATGGCGTCGAGGGTCCATCCGAGCCAGGAGTTGTTGCCTTCGATGACGCCATGGGCCACGGTGCCTGGCGGGTCAGACGAGCCCTCCGCACCCGACATGAGCTGCACCCAGCCGTTGCAATTGACGCCTGTGCTTGCATCTGCGTACGTGCAGTTGGCCCCGTCGGAGTCGCCAAACGGGCCGCCCATGGCGTAGTCGGCCCAGCCGTCGCCATCGATGTCGCCCAGGGATGCGATGTCCATGCCGGTCCAGCCATCACCAGATGACGTGGTGCCGTTGTACACCGCGTCCGCGTCGAGCGCACGGATGGTGTCTACGAGGCTGTCGCAGTCGTCATCCACCCCGTTGAGCAACTCGGTGGTATCGGAATTGACGTCCGGGTCGGCGTCGTCGCAGTCGCCGCCAGCAGTACTGAACGAAGCACTCTCGTCGCCGTCGCCGTCAGCATCGAAGTCGTTGTCGCCGTTGCAGTTGCGGTCTTGGCCGTCGTACCAGACCTCTTCTGCCGCTGGATTGACCTCCGGGTCAGCGTCGTCGCAGTCGCCACTAGATCCGGGCCCGTAGCCGTCTCGATCACAGTCGTTCAGCTCTTCGTCGGGCTCCGCCGGCCAGCCGTCGCAGTTGTCATCGCGACCGTTGCAGACCTCCTCTGCACCCGGAAAGGCCTCCGGTTCGCTGTCGTCGCAGTCATCGCCACCGACCTCGACCCCCACATACCCATCGCCATCCACGTCTACGAGATCTCCATCACCGAGGCAGTCGTTGTCGACCCCATCGTACGGAATCTCGGTGGCACCTGGGTAGGCGGTCTCATCGTCTGGCAGGCAGTCCAGATCATCCTCCACGCCATCACAGTCCCGGTCGACCGAGCGATCGCACGGAGGCTCCTCGCCGCCGCCAGAGTCTTCGCCCGAGTCGTTGCCTTCGCCGGAGTCCGGCCCGCTGCCACCGCTATCCCGGTCGGTCGTAGAGGCGGCACCTGAGTCGCGGCTCGCACTGTTCTTGCTGGAACACACCGCCAGCATGACGCTCAGTGTGGTCAGGAGAAAAACAGACTCGTAAGGAATTCCACGCTTCATTCTTCCATCCACAATGCGACAACGCCTCGCTGCCATGACTTGGTTCCGAGAAGCGTGTCCATCTGTGATTCCATCCGTACATCATGCCCCTGTCCGTACAGCCACACCTCATCCAACCAACGGCATGATCACCTACGGACAGGCGAGCCTACCGCCGGTTGTCGGCACCGAAGCCTTCCTGATCGATCCCGCCCATTTAGGGGCCCTCGTTCCGCACGACTCCGCAGCACTGGCAAGGGGTCGGTGGTCACCGTCGGCCTCCATCCAGCAGACGGACGGTGGACGGGTGCTGGAGCGGATGCTACCGCAGGTCCACCAACGAACCCGAAGCGACCGAGCGGGTCGGCCGGACCCAATCTGGTGTGTGCCCGACGACAGGAGGACACCCATGCGTTCCCTCTCTCCCATAGCGCGGATGTCTCCCACAGTGCTGATGCTCAGTATGACTGCATGCAGCACAGAGTCACCACCACCCGCCGTGGCCGTGCCTGCTGAGGCGCCCCGTGAGCTCGTGGTCGTCGCCCAGGCCAATGTCCACGGAGACATCGAGCCCTGTGGTTGACGGAAGAGTCCCCAGGGCGGTCTGCCCCGGCGAACCACAGCACTGAACCAAGCCAGAGAGCGCGGCCCCGTGCTCGTCGTCGATGGCGGCGACCTGTTCTGGCGCACTCCCCAGATGTCTCCGCGGCAGCGTACGGAGCAGCAGATCAAGGCCGAGCTGCAGCTCGAGGTCCTCACCGATTCGGGCATCGACGCCATGGTGCCCGGCCAGAGCGATCTGGCACTGGGAGTGCCCTGGCTGCAAGAGAAAGCCGCAGCGTTCGAGGCCCCCTATGTGGCGGCAAACCTTGTCTGTGCTGGCGTTGCTCCCTTTCCTCCCCGAGTTCAGGTGAAGGTTGCCGACCTCGATGTGTGGGTGATCGGTGTGTTGTCTCCCAATGAGGCGGTGCCCGAGGGCTGCTCCGTCACAGAAGTGCGTCCCGCAGTAGAGCGCGCCCTCGCCGACGCTGGTGATGCCCAACTGGTGGTCTTGCTCAGTCGGCAGTCTGCCGGCGAGGACGCCGCTCTGGCAGAGGTCGAGCCCAGACTCGATCTGATTGTGGGCGGAGGCTCCAGGACCACACGACCCGAGCCGCTGATCCTGGCACACGACACCGCACGTCTCGAAGTGGGCTCGCGGGGCAAAAAGCTCGCCCTCGCCACTGTGGGCTGGAAACCCGGCGCCCAAGGCTTCCACAGTGCGGCCTCGGTCGACGCAATCGAGGCGAGCATGGCCCGGATGAAGAAGCGTCAGGCATCCACAGTGGAGCAGCTGGAGAAGGCCGAAGGATCGAAATCGAAAGAGCGACAGGAAAAGCGACTGCAGTTCTACGCCAAAGAGCTCGCCGAGCTCGAGGCGGAGCTTGCGCTGGCACGGACACCACAAGCCCAACCGGCGCACGGGATCGAGCTCAGTCTCCTCCCGCTGGATTCCACCATTCCAGACCATCCACAAACCGCAGAAAAGCTCGCAGCAACCCTCGCGATCTTGGAACCGCTCCAAAACAAGCCGGTGACTCCCGAAGACCTCATCGGGCTCTGAGCATCCGCCGGCTGCGCGGCTTGCCCTCCAAAGCCTTGCTCCACCCATTGCACCCGGCAGATCGGAACACAGGAACGATGTGGCTTCGCTCGTGCGGCACGCACCACGCTGCAGCAGATCCCGTTCTGGTAGAATGACCGGGTGTCTACTCCCCACGAACACCTGCCCCGAACGTTCGGTGCTTACGAGCTCATCGCAAAGCTTGGGCAGGGTTCACAGGGCGCTGTGTACCTCGCCCAGCTACGGATACACGCTGGGCTTGGCCCACGCTTCGCGCTCAAGACGCTTTCGATGGGGCCAAGCCCCTACGGTTCAGGACTGCGGGCCTCGTTCGTGCGAGAGGGGCGCATCGGAACGCTGGTCCGGCATCCGAACCTCGTGCGCGTGGTGGATGTGGGCAAGGTCGACGACCAGCCATTCATCGCCATGCAACTGGTCGATGGCTGCACGGCAGGGGCACTCTCCACAGGCTCCCGACAGCTGGGGCCCGGCGCGTGGCTGGAGCTGGCCAGCCAAGCAGCGCTGGGCCTCGCAGCCCTGCATGACGCCGGGCAGGCCGGTGAGGTTGGCTCACCGCTGCTGCACCTCGACATCAAGCCCTCAAACCTGCTGCTCGACCGCAGCGGGTGTGTGAAGCTCGCAGACTATGGCCTCTCCGAGCTGATGGGCAGAGGCAAGACCCAGGTGGTGGAGGGCACTCCTGGCTACATGTCGTCCGAGCAATTCACGGGAGAGGCCCTCGGCCCGCGCTCGGATCTCTTCTCGCTTGGCGTGACGCTCTACAACCTGCTGACCGGAGAGCGCCTGCTCCCGAGCTTCCCCCTCAGCGATGCTCTATCTGCCGTTCATCGGCTGGATGACCGGCTGGACGACCCAACAGTATGGGCGGCGGTGGAAGCCAGGGTTCCGGGTGCATCCACTGTGCTCAAGCAATGTCTCCGCCGCGACCCCAACCAGCGGTACGCCAACGCACACGCACTGTGGGCTGCACTCTCTCGGCTTCGACCAGAGGGAGACCCCGGGCCCGGACTGGCCGCGATGGTCGATCGCATGGCGCATGGTCCAAGCCGATGGCGTCCGCGCTTACCCCCCAGCCGGCCCTTTGTGGGGCGCTTGCAGGAATGCACGCGGGTCCGCCGAGCCGCTGCGCGCGCGCCGCTCACGTGGATCACCGGTGTGGAAGGAATTGGAAAGAGCGTCTTGGCACGGCATGCGCTCCATGGCGCAACATGGGTACCGGCCGATGACATCGCCACTCCTGAAGGCCTCGCACAGCGCACACTCCGTGCCCTCAACCTTTCCCGTGAGGCGGACCTGCTCCAGCTTCTACCGCTGATTCCCGCTCGCACCATCGTGGTGGATGGCCTCGACACCGAAGCCGAGGGTCTGGTCTCGACGTTGCAGACCTGGAGCGCAGCGGCGCCCGAGTGGCGGTGGGTCGCAACCACACGCGGCCCACCCCCTGCATCCACCGACCGCGCGGATGTGTTGGCGCTCGACCCGCTCGATCCGGCATCTGCGACCGACCTGCTGTGTCGCTATGTTCCGGACCTCTCCACCGAGGAAGCCTACGAGCTGGCCTTGAAGGTGCATCGGCATCCCGTAAACCTTGAAGTGATGGGCCACGCACTGGCGAGCGGCGTGAGCCCACCAGATGCCCTGCAGACCGCCCACCGAGCGCATACCTCGGGATCTGCGGTTCGCTGGAGTCTCGAAGAGGTCCCGCGCTCCGATCAGCGTGTGCTGGCACAGCTCCTGGCACTTCGTGGAGCATTCGGACTGGCGGAAGCCGAGGCCGTGGTCACTGACTCGAACCACCAGCTGGGTCATACCATCGAGGGACTCGTTCGCCGTGGACTGCTCGTAGACAGTGGCGCTCGGATGGCCATTCCACCGCGAACCCGCATGGAGCTCGACGCACTCCGACCTGCGGTGTTGTCTCCCCGAGAGCACCGTGCGTTGACCTTGCGACACGCGATGCACTTCAGCCAGATGGGCACGCTCGAGGGATTGCAAGACCTGTGGGGGCCACTGGGGCAGGAGGTGCTGGAGCGACTGGTCGACGCCAAAGACGACCTGCAGGCGGCACTGGATGCGGCGCTGGTGGTACGGGCAGCCACTACGGCTGCCCGCTGTCTGGTGGCCCTGCTCGCCATCTCATCAGCAGGGCGCGGGAGCTCCCCTCGCACGGAAGATCTCGACGCTGTCCTCCACCATAGAGCCCTCGAGCCCACCGAGAAGATCCGGCTCCTCCTGTGGGCAGTCTACGAGTGGAATGACGGTGAAGAGGTCATCGTAGTCAGACGGGCCCGAGAGGCCGTCACTGCAGCCAGAGCACTAGGGGATCGGGGATTGGAGGGCGCCGCGCAGACAGCCCTCGGATCGATCCTGGTGAGCACAAGCACCCTCGACGCCGCTCACGCCCCCATCGCCTCAGGGCGAGCCATTGCCATCGAGCGCGGAGACCGTCGCGCTGAATACCGCGCACTTCTCGAGAAGGCTCGCCTTCTCGGCAGAAAGGGATCCCTATCAGACGCAGTGGTAACGCTCGATGAAGCCATCAACCTCGCCGAACCACTCCAGGACGCGGCCACCCTTCCCTGGCTCCGAGCCCTCCGGGCACTCATGTGGGCCCGTATGGGTCGCCACTTCGACGCCGCTGAAGCCCTCACCGAAGCGGCCGAGGAGTTTGAAGTCAACGGGTGGTGGTCCCGAGCGTCCAGCGCCTGGGCCAACGTCGCCTTTGCACTCCAGAGCCGTGATGCCACCGCTGCGATGCATGCAATCACACGCGCACACCGGTTTCTCCTGCAATCGGGGAATGTCACACAGGCAGCATCGTCACGCCTCGTGGCTGCTGCGCTTCTGGTGGAACTTGGACGCGCCGATGAAGCCAGCGCACTCTTCGACGAGCTCACCGACCTCGCTCGATCGACCGGTGCGATCGACCGCGAGCGGTCCATCCTTTCTGTGCGGGTGGGGCAGGCCTGTATTCTCAATGACTGGAACGCGCTGGGGCCGCTGCTGCAAGAAGCGGAGCGCTTGGAGGTCGTGGACCGGTTCAAAGTGCACACCGCGCTGATCGCCTATGCGACCGCGCGACGCGCACTGGCTTTTGCCGACGAGGACGCAGCGCGGGACGCCCTGGCAGACCTCCGGGTTGAGCGCGATGCCGGACGCATCGAGAATGCACGGTGGATGCACGATGATGTGGACGGACGGATAGCAGCGGCGCAAGGAGCAAGCGCTGTCGCCGAGGCCTGTCTCGAGCGCGCGCTCGAGCTTGCATGCGCCGCCGACCCCTTTGGCGCGTGCGAGGTGCTGCTCGCACTCGTGGATGTGTTGCTGCATCGCGGTCGGGCAGCCCGAGCTCAGGAGCTTGTGGAGCACGTCACCATCACTGTCGGTCCGCACCTTCATCCCGCGAGCCCCGGGCAACAGCGGCTCCAAGCCGCCGCGGACCGTCTCGCCGCACCGATACCATCCGCCACGAAGGCACCCAGCCCACTGCAGTCCGCCAGGACGCTCTTCGACCAAGCGACCATCATCGACCCGAACAGCCGCTAGTGGTGGAGGCTTGCGACGGGGCGACCGGGGCCTACCACACGCCTCCAGTCTCTCCACGCTTGCCGCGAAACGCCCCTTCGAGAAGGACACTGTCGAAGTCGTCTGGGACCTGTCCTTCGCTGGCATAGACATACAGGGCCGTGTTGAAGACCGTGTTGGCGCAGTTGAACAGCAGGAATGTGGCCAAGAAGTACAGGGTAGAAATCACGATGGCCACCACCACGCCTGGAGGACCGGCCAGGCTCAGGCCCGAGAACAACCCGATGCTGAGAAGAATCCCGCCAAACATGAAGAGAAAGCCCACAAAGCCGAGCCCGTAGTGGCGGATCAGGCTCTCGCCCCAAGTGGCCTGAATGGTCTGGGCAGACTTCTTGATCGCATCGACTGGACCGAGGTTGTCATAGACCATGGCCGGCACAACGAAGGTGACCACGATGCTCCAGATCATCCCCAGCAGCGCGCGGAACACGCTCAGCAGGATCTTCCCAACGCCGCCCAGTCGACTGGCCACATGGTCGAGCAAGCGCAAGAAGATTCCCACCGTGGCTGCGAGCATGCTCCAGGCGAAGATCGGACCCACCCGCGAGAGCGAGAAGCGAATGCTGTCCATGAAGGTGGCGTCGCCCCCCGAAAAGCGCACCTTCGAGGTGTAGACCACGCACATATTGAAGAAGGTCGCGATGAAGGAGAGTCCAAGGTAGCTCACGAACAGCGCGGCATATTCCACCACACCAAAGGTCACTGCACCGAGGCCCGCCTGTCCGAGGAGCTGCACGAGGATGGTGGGAAAGAGCAGCACCAACATGAAGAGCAGAGAGAAGATGCCGGCCAGCAACGGAAAGGCCAACATTTCCTTGTCTTTGCGAATCACACCAAAGCTGAGCTTGGCGATCTGCCAGCTGCGTGCAAACCGGTCCATGGGGTCCTCCGAGCGCTGCCCTGTCCACCCGCGGCACGCTACCACATGCCCGCTGGATGCGAACCGGAAGCGCTCCCCAAACGCAGCACCATCCCGGTGGTCTCCTCCACCCACAATGTGCCCTGTCTGCACGCCTCCGCGCTCAGGCCGATGGGTCCCGCTGGCGCCCCAGCAGGCCCAGAGGCAGGAGCAGGACCACTGCGGCTGCGCTGTATCGACACCCTGCGGACAGCCCGTATGCATCGCTGCTTGCGAGGCCATCGGGCGCGTTGGCCTGCGGCGGCATGTTGGCGTCCGCGTCTGCACGCGCGTCGGCGACACCACTGTCGATCCCATCTTCTACCGGGATGTCGTATGGCTCGAGCATCGGCAAGCTACACGAGGTCTCGACATTGCTGAAGCCTTCGGGGCCCGACGACCACGCGCCGATCTCTGCAGCGGCTCCAGCCCCGTTCGACCAGCACCACTCCGAGGCGTCCCACCGCTGGTCTCCAGCAGTCGGGAGCCTCCACTCTTCTCCCGAGTCCGGCTCCGTGATGCGGCGCAGCGCAGGACGCCGAAGCGACGCAGCGGTGTCCAGAAAGCCGGCGGTAATATGCTTCAAGTCTGCAAACTCCTTCGGCTGCCAGCGGTTGTTCGCCACCTCTTCCAAGAGCGTCAGCGTGAGATCGTCCATCGAGCCCTTGCATGGAGCGCCCGCATACGCCTCGTCAAGGTGCAGGGTTGTTCCCGGCGTGCAGCCTCCCCCCTCCGCAAAGGGCCCACAGCCGTCGGACGACTCCGGACTGCCAATCACGGTTCGGATCACAGCACTGTCGGCTGAGAGATCCTCGAGTCCCCAGGCTCCCTGCAGATAGCTGTTCTGCAGAATCACAAGGGGCAGGGTGTCGGTCGCAGCGCCCGGAACCAGCAGCGGCTGGACCGCGCCGGTGGTTGCAGGATCGCGATGATGGAGGGTCACATTGGCAACCACCACGGTCGACTCGTCTCGCGGCGCACCATCGTCCAGTGAAAGCTCCAGCACGCTCTGTTCCAGCTGCCAGAGCGCACTGTTGACCACGTGAATGCCCCGGGGCTCCGCCACATCGGACTCGATCGACCGAAAGAGCGCAGCTCCGCCACGGAGGTCGCACATCAGGCTGCTCTGCACAAAAATCTGCCGCCCCACGCCGAGCAGCGTGCGGTTGTGGCCCGCCGATGGCGCCAGCGCTCCGAGCCCATCCACCATCACTCGATCGAACAGGATGGAGGTTGCCTCCACGAGGGGTACATCTGCAGTCTGGAGCTGACTGAACCGGGTGTTGGTGACCTGGAGCGCGCCGCCCGACGACACGAACGGACTGTGGGCAGGATGAACATCGTCCAACGGGGAGACTGCGGCTCCAACGGTGAAGCCATCCACCGCATCTTCGGCCGGCTCAAACCAGGTGCGGTCCAGCACCACGGTACCGTCAACACCGAGTGAGCGGTCGTTGCCGAGAAATCGTGCTGCATGCACGATGGCTCCGTCGTCCACCTGGATCTTGGACTGGGCCAGCCGAAAGGTGGACGCGTGGGGATGATCGAAAGCGGTCACGGCAAGCGCATACTGCAGCGGTGCATCGGTCTGTGCCCAGATCTGGTGCATGTCTACCTGAGCGCCAGTGCTCGTGTCGTCGAACGGCTGGTCACCACCAGGCTTCTTGCCTCCACGGATCTCCACGACGGCAAACGGAATGGTGTCGTCGACAGGCGGCTCCAGGTCGAGCACAGTCCCCGTGAAGCGCACAGTCGCCTCGCCATATACGCGCACCAGGTACCGAGACATGGGCACGAGCGTGGATCCCGACCCCATGGTGGTGTGGTCCACGGGGAGGTCGATCCCATCATCCAGCGCGAAGCGCCCCCCCGTCACGGTCATGGTTCCAGTGCCGGAGACCCGCATGAACGGCAGAGGGTGTTCCCCGGCGATGAGAGTCATGTCGGTGCTGCCGAGCTGGACGTCCAGATAGGCATACTGGGCATCATCCGACCGCCGGGCATCCCCGGTCAGCTCGATGGTGTACAGGCCATTTGCCAAGCACTCCAACAGTTCGTCGGAGCTCTGTGCCGGACACGGATGTTCGGCCTCTGCACGCACGGGCAACAGGCCAACGCCCACCACCAGTGCGGCAGAGCACGCCCGATGGGCCACCCCATGGGGTGCACCCACACCTGTGTGTTGGACCATGCGTCCTCCGAAGGTCGCGCTGGTGGAGTGATCCGCTCCGACGCAATCTTCAGAGTGGCCTCTTGGTTTTGGGCTCGCACTGGACCGGCTGACGCCTATGTCGGGTTTCGGAGATCGTCCGATCGTCCAAAACGACCATCATTGTCTCCTTTTTGTAGTGTGCGTGGGATTGGCCTCGCAGACCAGTCCACTGCCCTCGGCCCTCTTGGACCGCGATCGTGTCCCCCACCGTGCCACCGCTGGAGTGCCCATGGGGCCACCCATCCAGCCGACGACAAACCGGCCGAAGGCCCGTCGAAACACGAATGCAGGGGGTGGATCCCTGCTGGCGGAGGCCACTGCGCACGTTTGTTCCCACCCACCGCTTCCGCGGCGGAGCCACCGCCGGGGGAACGCAGACCTCTGCACTGCTCTCCGGCAAGGGGTCGAATGGTCCGACCCATCCGTTCACGCCTCAGGACTGCAGGCCAAAGTTTCCTGATGACATCGGTTCCTGGACGTTATGTCTTCGCTCTTCTGCTTCGACCATTCGATGCGAAGCCCGCACCCACAGCCCGTCGGATGTCGATGGAACCACCTGTCACAAACCAGCCCACCCGTCGCACGGTCACTGGATACGGTCTCGCCACACTGGCCGGTCTAATTGCTCCCGCGGGGCTGTACGGATGTGGCCAGAAGGGAGACTCGGGCACGGGGGCAAGCGCGAGCGGCAGGGTGCTCCCCCCACCCATCCCTCTGCGGTCTCTCATCGACCAGATCGGCCCCCTCGGGGAGCCCAATGCAGACGGTGTACGGCTTCCGGAAGGCTTCTCGGTGCGGATCGTCGCCCGAACAGGGGAGGAAGTTCTGCCGGGTGGATACGTCTGGCATCCATGGCCCGATGGCGGCGCGACTTTCGCGAGGTTCGACGGCGGGTGGATCTACGTCTCCAACTCGGAGATTCCCATTGCCGGGGGCGTCGGTGCACTGCACTTCGACGCCGATGGCGTTTTGGTCGACGCCTATCCAATCCTGCAGGACACCAACATCAACTGTGCCGGAGGACGGACTCCCTGGGGCACAT